>DOBW01000067.1 GCA_003504035.1 Rhodospirillaceae bacterium
AAACCTCAGACATATCCTCCCGCCAGCCCCAACATTCAACAATGCCTTCTTTTTCCCAGCTTTCCACTTGCGCAGGCGTAAAAGAAGCGGGATTTTGCAAATCGGGCGCACCCACCAAAGCAAAACGCGCAAGTGCGCCTTTTTCCTTGATGATTTTTCGTGCCGCTTCAACAAGCTCGCCCACGCCTTTGTCCTGCAAAAGACGCGCAGGCAAAACGATGAGTGGTTTTTGTTCTAGATTTTCTTGCTGCACAACAAATCTTGAAGGGTCAACGCCCGCACCGCGCACTAAACGAATAGAAGAAGCAGGCGCAAGTTTTTTGTTTTTGAAAAAAGAAACATCATCGGCATTTTGCACGATAAGGCGGGCTTTTTTGCCCGAAAGAGCAATAAGAAGAAGCAATGTCACAACAGGTTTGATCAAACGCGCACGCCAAGAATTGGACGAAAAAACAAAACCCAAACCAGCCAAAGCATTTACGCGTCGCGTGATGCCAACAAGTCGCGCGGCTAGTGATCCATAAACGACAGGTTTAAGAGCAACATGATGAACAATATCGGGCCGCGCTTTTTGATATATTCTGGCGATACGAAGAAAAGTTTTCAGCTCCCTCCAAAGGTTCATGCCCGAACGCTTGATGTGAAGCGGATAAAGATGAATGCCTGCCGCTTCAATCTCGGCAGCGCCTTTGTCAACTTGTGTGATGAGGCTAACGTCATAGCCAGCCTCCATCATGGCGCGCGCAAGCCCCATGCGGTGCGAGAGAAAATACCAATCCTCTGTCACAAAAAAGAGGATATGTGGCTTGGAAGGAAGCGGCATAAAAAGACATGTCCTGTCTTGGTTAAGAAAAGCAGAGGAAATCAACGCAAGGCACCCCTCTTACCTCTTGCGTTTATCACTCTGGGCAGGATTTTTGAATGTTTTTCTCCCCCAAAAGAGGCTTTCCAAGGCAAAGCCCCTAAGAAAGTTGCTTTGTAGCCCTGCGCTTATTATAGTGCCGCGCTTGCAGGTTGCTTTGCAGCCCAAGCATAAAAGTCGGGGCATAGCGCAGTTCGGTAGCGCATCGGTCTGGGGGACCGGGGGTCGTGGGTTCGAATCCCGCTGCCCCGACCATTCACAAAAAGGCCCCTTCGGGGTCTTTTTTGTGAATAATCAGAGCAGCGGAATATGTAATTATCCACGAAGTGGGTTTGATGATTTGATTAGTGAGCGCAAGGCATAGCCGCCGCGCGAACTTAGCAAAGCACCGCGCAGCAAGGCCGAAGGCCGTAGCGAGCACATCCCGCCCCGACCAAACAAAAGGGGGGCTTTGCCCCCCCTTTTGTTTGGTCATGGTAGCGGGTTATGGTGAACACCCACGAAGTGGGTTCACAAAACGCGAGATTAACGAGCGTTTTGCGCGAGTGCCGCCAAAGCGTTAGCGAAGGCGCGCCGAGGCCGAAGACCAAAAACGTGAGGAACCGAGTGTTTTTGCAATTCCCGCTGCCCCGCTCGCGCACAGCGCGAGTAAAATCCCACATCATTCCCGCCAAACCAAACACGACACTACCAAAGCCCTTCACAATAAAAGTTTATGCTGGCATAATAATAGAAATCATCTTTTCTAGATGATTTCAAAAAGGAAAAAAAATGAAACATCTATTTCCAGGGCATTTCAAAGATAATGAAACTGATCTAAAAAGGGCTTGGAAGAACTCATTATTTGTATTTGATGCAAACATACTGCTAAATCTTTATCGTTATTCAGATGAAACACGAAAAGAGTTTTTGCGTATTTTAGACAAGATAAAAGATAGAGTTTGGCTGCCCAACAGAGCAGTAGAAGAGTACCTAAGCAGCAGAGTAGATGTTATTACAAAACAAGAGAAGGCTTATAACGATACAATTGCTTCTATTGAAGGTCTGAAAAGCAATTTAGACAACACTCGCCAACATCCGTTTGTGAATAGTCAAGTTAAAAAAGCAGCAGATGCTGCTTTCGATTCTTTATGTGAAGACTTGAAAAAGAATAAAGAAGTACACACCTCCCGAATTTTTAATGATACTATTCAAGAAGAAATTGCTCAGCTTTTTGAAAAGAATGTAGGGGAGCCATATGAGAAAGATCGATTAGAAAAGATTATTACTGAGGGAGAACAACGCTACAAAGAAAAAATACCGCCCGGCTATAAAGATGCTTCAAAATTCGATGGCAGTGAAGTATTCACTGAAAAGTGCAAGAAATATGGTGATCTAATTCTCTGGATGCAGGTTATTGATAAAGCAATAAGCTCTAAAAAAGGAATAATCCTAATTACAGATGATAAAAAGGAAGATTGGTGGCTAAAATCTAGCGGGAAAACTATAGGTGGACAACCTGAGCTTATTAAAGAGTTTAAAGATAAAGCAAACAAACCTTTCCATATGTATCAAGCAGATCTTTTCTTAAAACTAGCTACAGCGAACCTTGGTGAAAAAGTAAGCGAAGAGATGGTTGAAGAAATTAGAGAAGTGCGCCGTAGAGATATTTTAGAGAGTAGAAGAGTAAAAGAAACCCAAATAAAAAATGATGATGAAACAATGCTTATTGAGGCGTATAAACGGCGCAGACATAAAGAAAGAGATTATGTAAAACAAAAAGCAAATCTTTTAATGAAGCTAAAGGGATTAGAAAACGACTTGGCTTTTTTTAACAAAAAGAAGTCCTTATTTATTGAAAATATGAATCTTAATGAAGAAGCGAATCTATTTAATGACGAGTATGAAAACCTTATGAAACAATATGAAGACACAAAAAAATCTTTAAGCAACTTGCGAATTGATTATAACAGATACAGGCATATGATAAAGCCAGTTGAATGGTTTCAGAAACAGAAACTGAAGTCTTATGACGAGGAGGATGATTAAATCCCCCCCCCTTACCCCTCCATATGCCCCGCGATCCAATCGGCTAATTTTTTTTCGCTCATTTTGCCGGAAGCTAATTTTATGAAGGCAAAATATTTTTCTTCCTGTGAGGCGATGAGATCCGCGCCATTGAGTTTTATAGTCATTCCACTCAAGAATTCCCTATGGCTGCAAATC
>DOBW01000060.1 GCA_003504035.1 Rhodospirillaceae bacterium
TCCACCGTGGGTTCGAATCCCACCCTGTCCGCCATTGACCTTTTATTAAAACCAAAGACTTGGGAATTTAAACAATCAAAAATCAACAACTTAAACTATCGACAGTTTGTTTCCAGATCCCCACTTCCACCAACTCCTCCGCCTGAGTTTCTTTGCGCAGCTTAAGGGCGCGGTGCCAACGCTTCAAGGCAGCCTCACTTATGTCGGGCAGGCCTTCGCAAATCTCGTGCGATTTATTGATCTGCCCTTTACAATAAAGAAGAATATCCGCACCAGCCTCAAGAGCCTTTGCAGCAATCTCCGGTAAAGACCCCGAAAGCGCTTTCATCGCCAGATCATCCGTCATCAAAAGCCCGTCAAAACCAATCATGTCGCGAATAATTTCCTGATTGACCTTTCGGGAAAACGTAGTTGGATTTGCCGGATCAATGTCATGAAAAACAATATGGCAGCTCATCCCAATCGGGGCATCTTTCAAATCCATGAAAGGTTTGAAATCAAGTCCCTGAAGCTCCTCAAGAGACGCATCAACAGCCGTTACCTCTCTGTGCGGATCAGCTTGCACACGGCCATGCCCCGGTAAATGTTTGATGACAGGAAAAACACCTTCCTGCAAATAGGCCTCCACGGCCACGCGCCCCAAAGCACTTACAATTTCCGGATCATCACTGAATCTTCTGCGCCCCATCACGCTGGACGTCTTTTTGAAAAAAACATCAAGAAGAGGCGTACAATTACCATCTATGCCAACATAATTGAGCATACGCGCCGTGGCCGATACATGAAGACGCATCGCTTTCACGCCCAAGCCAGCATTCTTTTTGTACGCACGGCCAATCTCGCCCATGGAGGGCAAAGAAGGCCAATTAGGCGGCTTGAGGCGCGTCACGCGCCCACCTTCTTGATCGATAAAAATGGGTGTATCCGAACGCTTCGTACAATCACGCAAGGCCGTTGTCAGCGCTCTTATCTGAGAAGAGGTTCCACAATTGCGCTCGAAAAGAATAAAGCCAAAGGGATTTGTTTCCCTGAAAAAGGTTTTCTCTCGCTCTGTCAATGTAAGACCTGAGCAACCTAAAATAATTGGTTTTATCGGCATTTTCCTACCGCAGAACGAGACATGACCCTTGGTTTTTCTTGAGATCATTACAGATCTTCTCGGCTTTTTCGACAGCTATCTTTTTAGTCATAATGCGATAATATATTCCCCTATTGGGTATATCTGCCCGCAAAACCTCAAGCTCTGCTCCCGCAAGTGAAGAAGAAAAGCGTTTGGTGTAACGCGCAATTTCTTTTTCTGCGACAGCGCCATCTTTAAAAGAAGCCAATTGTACGCGTGCCAATTTACCGCTTAGAATTGGATTCTTTGTTTTCTCTCCCGTAAAAAGCTCTTTAGGTAAGCGCGCCATGGCTTGCTCGGCCTTGTCGGCTTGCTTTGCACTTTTAGATTTTGCTTTTATCACGGTTGGCTTGGTTGTTTTTGCTTTGGACTTTTCTACCTTTTTAACAGGCTCAGCCTTAACCTCTGGCACCTTCGCCACTTCTTTAAGCGGCGCTATTTCTTTAACAACTAACTTTTCTGGCGCAGCCTCTTTCACGGCAGGCGGAAGTTCTTCAGTAATAGTTTCTATTTCAGTAACAACTGCCTCGGCGCTCTTTTCAGGAGCTTCAGCTGTCTTTGTCGTTTCTTCTTCAGTTTCTACGCTGACTGTTGTTTCTTCAGTAACAGGCTGAGGCGTTTGAGGCGCAGGCAAAAGATGCTCGACTGCACTCTTGGGTTCCTGAGGCGTTTTGTTATCAAGCTGTTCAAAAACTTCGACATCCTGATGCGGTATATCGATACCACCGGGATGTTCTGGCCTCTCCTTAATAGGAAAAGCCGCTTGAATTTCAGGCAAGACATCATCTGTCGGCATTTCCTCTCTCATCGAGATAAAGATGCCAAAACCAAGACCTATCAATACAAGAAAGGCAATGCCTATTATCGTCAAGCGTCTAAAATGCAAAGCAGATTTCCTTCCCCGATGATACTCAGAGCGAACAGGCCTTTGAGCAAAAAGCTCAGGTGGCAGTTGAGTCATTACGCATCTCCTCCAAAGGCTTACAGCCCGTAACAGCCAAGGCACTGGCTAGGACAATTTGAACGGCCCTAACAAGAGCTAATCGTTGGCGCGTTATATCAGAATCATCCGGCAATATGAAACGCAACGACGCATTATCATTACCCTTATTCCAGAAACTATGGAATTGGGCAGCTAAGTCCATCAAAAAGAAAGCTATTCGGTGTGGCTCTTGCGCCAATGCCGCCGATTCGAGTGATCGAGGCCAATTCGCCAAAGCGCGGATAAGCAAGATATCCTCAGCCTCCGTCAGCGAAGGAAGAGCCTGCGCCGCCAAAGCCTTATCCGAAAGATCAAGATCAGGCATAATTTCAGCCGCGTGGCGCAAAACAGAGCAACACCGCGCATGGGCATATTGGACATAAAAAACGGGATTATCGCGCGAAGCTTCCACAACTTTGGCAAAATCGAACTCCAACTCGGAATCGGGTGCACGCGTGAGCATGAAAAAGCGCACGGCGCCCACACCAACCTGCTCAACCATTTCACGCAACGTAATAAGATTGCCCGAGCGCTTGGAAAGTTTAACAGGAACACCGTTTTTATAGATTTTGACAATATTGTTATAAATGACATCCAGTCGCGCCTTACCTTCTGAAAAAGCCGCCACACCTGGACGGATGCGCTCAAGATAGCCACCATGATCCTTACCAAGAATATTGATCATGTAATCAAAACCACGGTGAACCTTGTCATAGTGATAAGCCAGATCAGGCATCACATAAGCCCAATTTCCATCACGCTTCTTAAGAGGCCTGTCGGTGTTGTCACCAAATTGACTAGAACGGAAAAGCGTCAAGGGAACAGGTTCCCAATCTTCCATCACCTTGCCTTTTGGCGGCGGCAATGTGCCGACATAAATCAGGCCCTTTTCATCCAAAAGTTTGTAGACTTTATCCAGCGTTCCATTTTCAATTAAAACACGCTCATTTGAAAATACATCATGCTTGATCCCGATAAGATCAAGATCAGCCCTAATCATATCTAGAATATAGGCAGAGGCAAAAAGACGGAGTGGTTCCAGCCATTCCACCTCATCCTTGCCAATCCACTTATCGCCATCACGCGCCACAAGCGCTTGGGCTACCTCTTTCAAATAATCGCCCGGATAAAAACCTTCGGGAATCGCGCCAATATCTTCACCCAACGCCTCACGGTAACGCAGATGCGTTGTCCGCGCCAAAACATCAATTTGCGTTCCCGCATCATTCAAATAATATTCACGCGTAACGTCATAGCCTGCCTTACTGAGAAGACGGCAAAGCGTGTCACCCAAAACGGCGCCGCGTGCATGACCAGCATGCATCGGCCCTGTAGGATTAGCCGACACAAACTCGACATTTACTTTTTGATGACCGCCCATCGGGCTGTCGCCATAGCGGACACCTGCGCGCAAGATTTCTTTCAGTTCATCATGCCAAACGGAAGGACTGAGACGCAAATTGATGAATCCGGGTCCTGCAATTTCTGCGCTTTCAATAAAATCCAACGCCTCGATCTGTGGCTTAAGTATTTCCGCAATCACGCGTGGCGGCTTGCCCGCCAGTTTTGTGAGCACCATCGCAACATTCGTTGCCATATCGCCATGCGCAACATCACGCGGCGGCTCCACAACAAAAGCAGGCACAGCCCCCGAAAACGTCAACGCACCTTCAGCCACCGCTTTTTGAACGACATCCCCAACTTGCTTTTGAACTGTTTTAAAAAGACTCACTTCTATTTATCCTTAAATTCTAGATCATCGTCTCGGTTGAAAACATGCGGCGATGTTCCTTGACCGCAAAACGATCCGTCATGCCCGCAATGTAATCAGCAATGACACGCGATTTGAAAGCATCATCTCTAATGTGGCCCTTAAGACGAGCAAACCATTCATTCGGCAAACAATTTGGCTTTTCCATCAAAAAGGAAAACATGTCTTTGACAATGCGCTCGGACTTGGCGTGCGTGCGATTAACCTCGCAATGGCAATACATACGCTTTGTCAAAAAGGTCGAGAGAACTTGAAGCTGCTGCTGCATAGCAAAGCTAAAAGCCACCGTAGCTTCTTTGGCTTTACGCACATCGGCAACAGTCTCGGGCTTAAGCCGCGCCAAATTAGCACGCGTTGTATCGACAAGATCCGTAACCATCGTGCCAATAACCTGTCTTACAACCGCATGCATAATGCGATCTTCATCAGCATCCGCGTTGTGGCGCGAGATATCTTCAAGGATAGGTCCAAAAAGAGGTAAATCTTTTATGTCCTCAAAACTAAAGAAGCCTGCACGATACCCATCATCAATATCATGCGTGTTGTAAGCAATCTCGTCAGCAAGTGGCACGATCTGCGCTTCGGCAGAAGGATAATGATTGAGTTCCAGATCATAACGCACATTAAAGGCAGCAAGACTTTCGGGAATTTGTTCTTCCGCTTTTTCGAACACAAGCGGACCATTATGTTTGGCAACGCCTTCCAACGTTTCCCATGTCAGATTCAAACCATCAAAATTAAGATAACGGCGCTCAAGTTGAGTCAAAATACGAAATGTTTGTTCGTTATGTGAAAAGCCTCCAAATGCTTCCATCATTTCAGATAGAGCTTCCTCACCAGCATGACCAAAACAGGTATGGCCAAGATCATGCGCCAGTGCGATAGCATCGGTTAGATCCTCATTAAGACCCAGAGTGCGCGCTATGGAACGAGAGATCTGCGCCACTTCCAAAGAATGGGTCAGGCGCGTGCGATAGTAATCACCTTCATTTTCAATAAAGACCTGAGTCTTGTTCCGTAATTTACGAAAACCACCTGAATGAATAATCCGGTCACGATCACGTTGAAACTCGGTACGTGTTTCGCTGGGAGATTCGGGAATAAGCCGACCACGGGTCTGAGCAGCCTTGGCGGCATAAGGAGCGAGCATGGAGCTCGTATCTTGCATATATTCTGTCATGGGGACAAACTAGCCTCTCAAAATCAATTTGGCTAGGGTCAGGATATCTTAAATGCTTGTTTCAAGCTGGAATGTTAACTCTGTACGCGCACGTCTCCCGCTTATCACAGGCTGGCTGGAGAAAACACAACCTGATGTCCTGTTGCTACAGGAAATCAAGTGCCAGACAGAGGATTTTCCTGCCCTTAACTTTGAAGCACTAGGCTACAAAACTTACGTTTCGGGACAGAAAAGTTACAATGGCGTCGCCATTCTTTCGAAAAAAACTGCAAAAGATATTATTACCTCCCTGCCCGATGATGATGCAGCGCAGGCGCGCTATATAGAAGCCACCATCGAAGGCGTGCGAATCGCTTCGATCTATGCGCCTAACGGTAATCCCTTAGGGACAGAAAAATACGATTATAAAATAGATTGGATGAAGAAGTTAAAGAATCACATTAAAAACCTTTTAAGCCAAGAAAAACCCTTTATCCTTGGCGGCGATTATAATGTTATTTCAACCGAAAAAGACGTTTACGATCCGAAAGGCTGGGAGAAAGACGCCCTCTTTTCTCCTCAGACACGGGAGTTGTGGCACGAGATTCTTCACTTGGGCGTAACAGAAGCCTTTCGCGCTCTGCACCCTGAGGAGATAGCCTATACTTTTTGGGATTACCAAGGCGGTGCTTGGCCGCGTAATTTAGGTCTCCGCATAGACCATTTCCTTCTCTCGCCAGAAAGCACAGACCGGCTCGAAAGCTGCACGATTGATTCTACACCACGCGCGCAAGAAAAAGCCTCTGACCACACGCCTATTCTTGTGAGTCTTAAATCCTAGCAGTATTGACACCGTTGATCCCCTTAGGATACCGTCAAACCTCCTTAAGAATCGGGCGCTTTTTCTTGCCACGAGGATCTTGTTTTATGAACTTTCTTGCCCCTATTGGACGCACCTTTATAAGGTTTCTTAGTGCAACAGGCCGTCTTTCTTGGTTTACGTGCCGAGGTCTGAGCCACTGCGTTCGCCCTCCTTTCTATTGGAGGCAAATCGGCCGTCAAATCATAGATATTGGCTATTATTCTCTTCCCGTTGTTGGCCTTACCGCACTTTTTACAGGCATGGTTCTGGCACTACAAACCTATTCCGGTTTTTCACGTTTCGATGCCAATAGCGCCATTCCAACCGTTGTTATTCTTTCCATTACGCGTGAGCTTGGCCCTGTCTTGACGGGCCTTATGGTTGCTGGCCGAATAGGGGCCGCCATAGCCGCCGAGCTAGGCACAATGCGCGTCACGGAGCAAATTGACGCCCTAACCACCCTTTCGACCAACCCCTTCAAATATCTTATTGTACCGCGTTTACTCGCCGGAACGCTGCTCCTGCCGGTTCTCGTTTTATTAGCTGATATTATCGGTGTTTTTGGTGGCTTTCTAGTCTCGGTTTATCGGCTTGATTTCAATGCCGCACATTATATCTCGGAGAGCTGGAAATATCTTGAGTTCAGAGATGTTACCTCTGGTCTTTGGAAAGCAGCTGCCTTTGGTTTCATTATCGTTTTGATGGGAAGCTATAACGGCTTTAACTCCAAGGGCGGAGCGCAAGGTGTTGGTGCAGCCACAACAAATGCCGTTGTTTCCGCTTCGATTCTTATTCTTATTTCAAACTATTTGCTAACGGGGATTTTCTTTGCAGGTTAAAAACACACCCAAAATCGAGCTTCGCGATGTCGCCAAATCCTTTGGCAGCAAACGCGTCCTGCAAGGCATTGATCTATCCATCACCAAGGGAGAATCTCTTGTTGTCATTGGCGGATCTGGTACGGGAAAATCCGTTCTTATCAAATCAATCATGGGAATCTTAAAACCCGAAAAAGGTTCTATCCTGATTGATGGGGAAGAAACACGCCATCTCAGAGGTCATGCACGCGATTTGCATATGGCTAAATTTGGTATGCTCTTTCAAGGAGCTGCCTTATTTGACTCGCTTCCCGTTTGGCAAAATGTCGCCTTCAAACTTCTGCGCGCCCTGCACGTGCCGCCCAAAACGGCCAAAGAAAAAGCCATTGAAACGTTGGCCTCGGTTGGCTTAGGCGAGGAAGTCGGCGAAATCTACCCTGCCGAGCTTTCCGGTGGCATGCAAAAACGCGTCGGTCTGGCACGCGCGATCATCGCCGAACCGGAAATTATCTTTTTTGATGAACCAACAACAGGTCTCGACCCGATTATGTCGGATGTCATCAATGATCTAATTGTCAAATGTGTCCGCGATCGCGGCATTACAGCCCTTTCGATTACACATGACATGGCTTCTGCCCGCAAAATTTCAGATAAAATCGCTATGTTGCACGATGGCAAGATTATCTGGACAGGCCCAACGTCACAAATTGATCATTCCGGCAATGCCCATGTTGACCAATTTATTAATGGTCGCGCCGAAGGCCCCATTAAAATGCAGATCCGGCGGGATTAGCCCTTTCAAAGCGTGACAGGACAGCGCGAATCATAGAGAATCTAGCAGCTTATCTATGATAGAATGCTTTTCATATGCCACCTCGTACCCTCATCCGCACCCCTAGAGTCACATCAAATAATTTTCATAAAGGTTTAAAATTGTCATATATCGGTCTTTTTTGAAAAGTCGTGCACTACCAAATGGGACTCCCGCTTTCGCGGGAGTGACGGGATTTGTGGTTGATTTTAACTCTTTTTCGTCATCCCTGCGAAGGCAGGGATCCCATTTTTGTAGTGAACCTAAATCCTTCGTTAACCCTGCCCTGTCTGCATCGAAGAAACTAATACGAAACATCCAGCAAAATGCTATAATCCCTTTCATATAGGGAAGAATAATATGTCTAGTGATTTTAAAAAAACGGAAGAATGGATCACCCGAGCCAATAAAGAGCGCTGCGCCGCGCCGAACGGCGGTTTGTGTTGGGGTAAAGTCATTTGGAATGGCAAGCTGATCAACCTCTATACCAATAAAGATTTCATCAACTATATTTTCACGCAGCCGATCGCGCCCACGCTCCCAGAAAACAAAACATGCATGATCGCAGATTTCGGCGCTGGCAATGGCTATGTTGCACAAACTGTCGTCTCACAACTGGAGCAACCATGTGTTATTCCAATCGGCATCGACCGCTACCATCCTGACCTGAAAGTAATGAAACAAGAAAAGTGCCTCGTTCAGCCGATTGTCAAGCCGGTTCAGGGTGATCTAAGGAAACGTCCCCTTAAGGAAAATTTTCTTCCCTTTAAGAAAAATACTTTCCATGCTGGAATCTTTCGCTTTGCTCTGTCCTTTATCGGCAAAAACTTCCAGCCTCAGGTGTTCAAACAAATCTCTCGTGTTATGAAACCCAGTGCGGTTCTCGTTGTTCTCAATTATGGCGTCTTCGAGGAAAATGAAAAAAATGTCGATGCCCATGACATATTGTACGCCAAAGGCTCCGCAGCCAGTGGACGTTGGACTTTTGAAAACCTCAAGAAAAATATGCATGATCCTTCCTGCGAACACCTGATAGACATGGCGGAGGAAGCCGGTTTTGAGGTTAAGGCCAAGACCGATTTGACCGACATCGCTTTGGGCTATACCTCGCCAGAAATCTATAAAAAGCTCTATCGGCTAAATTCGGATCAGCACGAGAAACTAAAAGCCGTGTTCGAGAAATGTAAGGAAAAGGGCGTACTCCCGTTCGAGCCGGACTCCCTTGGGGTTCTGCGGCCAATGTACAGCTGCGTGCTTAAGAAAAAAGCCCCCTCGCCATCGCCATAAGCTTGGCCAC
>DOBW01000104.1 GCA_003504035.1 Rhodospirillaceae bacterium
AGCTTCTTGTTGCCAACGCTTCTATGCTGTTCTAGGACAGTTTCTGTAAAAAGCTTTGCTTTTTCTTGTTTTTTAACATCTTTACCCCGTGTTTTGCCTATGTCTGAAAAAATTGCCGTTATTGGTCTTGGTTATGTTGGTCTGCCCCTTATGATTGGACTAGCGCGTCACTTTGATGAAATCGTTGGTTTTGACATCGATTCGCGCCGTGTTGCGGCGTTGAATGAGGCCCACGACTGGACCGGTGAGGTTCAAAGCGAGGAACTTACCCAAACAACGGGCAAGATGACCGATAAGCTCGAGGATATGATTACCTGCGATTTTTTTATTGTCACGGTGCCCACACCAATTGATAAGGCCAAGCGGCCAGACCTTTCCCCTGTGATGGGTGCGTGCCGGATGCTGGGCGATGTTTTGAAGAAAAAAGGGAAGGGCGGAAAGACTCCGCTGATTGTTTTTGAATCGACCGTTTATCCTGGCTTGACCGAGACCATTTGCGGCGCCGAAATTGCGGCTGTTTCAGGATTGACGCAGAGCGAGGATTTCAAGCTTGGCTATTCGCCTGAGCGCATTAATCCGGGCGATAAAGTTCACCGTGTTGAAACCATCAAAAAGATTATTAGTGCCGAGGATGAAGAAAGCCTCGACAGGCTTGATCATGTTTATAGCAAAGTCATTAAGGCGGGGCTGCACAGAGCCACCAATATTTGTGTGGCTGAAGCGGCCAAGGTTCTTGAAAACACACAACGCGACATCAACATTGCGCTGATGAACGAATTGGCTTTTATTTGTGATCGCATTGGCATTCGTACGCACGATGTTTTGCAGGCAGCGGGAACAAAATGGAATTTTCTTCCTTTTACCCCCGGACTTGTCGGTGGACATTGTATCGGTGTTGATCCTTATTATCTGACCGCGCGCGCGGAAGAGCTTGGATATAATCCGCAAGTTATTCTTTCAGGAAGAAGGATTAATGACTCGGTGCCTGCTTTTATTGCGCAAAAGATTATGAAGCTTCTCGTCAAAAGTGGGCGTATCAAAAAGGATGTTCGTGTTGCCATTTTAGGCTTGGCCTTTAAGGAAGATGTCCGTGATCTGCGCAACAGTCGGGTGCCAGAAATTGTGAGCGAGCTGGAATCTTTTGGCGTTAAGGTTCTGGTTTATGATCCTGTTGCTGACAAGGATCATGCGCGTCACGAATATGATCTTGAGCTTTGTGAAAAAGAGGATTTGGCCGATCTAGACACGCTTGTGCTGGCTGTTTCACATAAAGTTATTTTGGATGATATGGAAACTTTATTGGGCCGCGTTGCAGATGGCGGCTTTATAATTGATGTTAAATCTGCACTTGATCCCAAAGACATTCCTAAAAATTTAAATTATTGGAGTTTGTAATGAAAGTTCTTATCACTGGTGCGGCTGGCTTTATTGGCTCTACATTGGCGCTTAAGCTTCTGGATCGCGGTGATGAAGTTGTCGGTATTGATAATCTGAATGATTATTATGATGTTAATCTAAAAAAAGCGCGTCTCGCACGCGTGCAGAAACATAAAGGCTTTTCTTTTCATAAGCTCAATATTGCGGACAAAGAAGCTATTCTCAGCCTTGCTGGCAAGCTTGGTGATGTGACACATGTTGTCAATTTGGCCGCTCAAGCGGGTGTGCGTTATTCGCTGATTAATCCGTTTGCTTATGTTGAAACAAATGTGCTGGGCTTTGTCACAATGCTGGAGCTTACGCGGCGCTTACCCAAGCTCGAGCAGTTTGTTTATGCCAGCTCTTCTTCTGTTTATGGGGGCAATACGAAGACGCCTTTTTCTACCCAAGATCCAGTTGAAAAACCTATTTCGCTTTATGCTTCGACAAAACGTTCAGATGAGCTCATTGCTTATACCTATGCTCATCTTTACAACATGCCTTGCACGGGTCTGCGCTTTTTCACGGTTTATGGCCCTTGGGGTCGTCCTGATATGGCGGCTTATCTCTTTACCAAAAATATTCTGGCGGGAGAAC
This sequence comes from Rhodospirillaceae bacterium, assembly GCA_003504035.1. GTDB lineage: Bacteria > Pseudomonadota > Alphaproteobacteria > UBA9219 > UBA9219 > UBA9219. Next base: position 2,014 of record DOBW01000104.1, read on the forward strand.
CTATCCCGGTCTTTAACAAAGGCAATATGCGGCGTGATTTTACCTATATTGATGACATAGTGGCCGGTGTTGTTGGCGTTTTGGACAACCCAGAAAAGCGTGAGGAGGGGAAAGTTCCCACGCGCCTTTATAATATAGGCAATTCCAAAACAGAAAAACTGATGGATTACATTGGTGAGATTGAAAAAGCGGTTGGGAAAAAGGCTGTTTATGATTTCTTGCCGATGCAGCCCGGCGATGTGCCAGAGACATTTGCCGATATTGAGGCCACAAAGAAAGATTTTGGCTATCAGCCGAGCACTACAATTCGTGAAGGAATTCCAAATTTTGTGGCTTGGTACAAGAAATATCATGGTGTTTAAGTCACGATCCGGCTGAATAAGTTGCCACAGATATAAAAATTGTTCTTTTCAGAGGCCTTTGCCCCTTCTTGGCGCTTGCAATGCACTTGCGAAAGGTTAAACTGCCCTCTCAAAGAGCTCTTTAACCATACGATTCGATCCATGACCGATGTCCAAGACGTCAATGCGGGCGCAGAGCCCTCGATGGAGGAGATATTAGCCTCAATTCGCCGTATTATTGCGGACGAAAATGAGCCTGAAGCTCCGGCTGAAGAGACTCCGGATTCAGCAGAGGAAGATGTTCTTGAGCTGACGCAGGTTGTGACTGATGATGGTGCTGTTGAAGAAATAAAAGAGCCCGAACCTGAACCAGAACCAGCGCCAGCGCCAGCGGATGATTTTGACCCTGTGCCGGTAGCGGCGCCAGAACCAGAACCAGAACCAGAACCCAAAGTTGAGGAAGAAGTTCTTCTTTCAGATGATGCTGCATCAAGTGCTGCTTCGTCTCTCTCGGATCTTGCCAAAACGGTGGAGGTTGAGCTTAAATCTGTGGGGTCGGCTTCACCGCTTGGAAATGGTGGGCGGACACTTGAGGATATGGTGGTCGAGCTTATGAAGCCTTTGCTTAAGGGTTGGCTTGATGAAAATCTACCGTCTATCGTAGATCGCACCGTTCAAAAAGAAGTTGAGCGTATTGCTCGACGTATTCAGGAATAAAATTTCCTAAAATTTCCCTTTTTTTTCCGTTAATTCTGTTCAATCCCAAAGGGGACTCCCTCTTTCGCGGGAGTGACGGTTTTAAGTGGTGAAATCTATAGTCATGCCAGCGAAGGCAGGCATCCCATTTGGTATTGAACAAACTTTGTTCTTTTGTGCTGTTTCATCAATTTCAGGTGATGGATCCCGTGTCACGCCTTCGCTATCGCTCAGGCTGCCCTTAAGAAAATGAAAAAGAGCGCTTCATCAAGGCCAAAGAAGAAAGCGGCTCAGGCTTTACTTCAACGTTTGGGCCGTTAAATCTTAAATAACGCTCTGATTTCTCAACTTTCTTCTGGTGTTAACCAGTCGGTTGCTTTAGGTGTTAATTCCAGCCAAAATCATTAGGATGGGGCGTTCCGATTCGTGTCGGGATTCCTTTTTATGTGTTTTTTTTAGGAGAAAATGATGGATAATGTCCTCATCATCATTCACTTGTTAATAGCTGTTTCTTTGGTTGTTTGTGTGCTTTTGCAGCGCACGGCTCAAGATGGCGGCGGTCTTATGGGCGGCGGCGGTGGAGGTGGGACCATGGGTGGTCTTTTCACGGCACGCGGTAGCGCTAACTTGCTCACGCGGACAACATCTATTTTGGCTGTCCTTTTTATGGTGATGAGCCTTCTTTTGGGGATTGTAGCAAGTCGTACACATAGAGGCGACAGCATTACAGAACAGATTGATCCTTTGATGCCCAGCAGTGGCATTCAGGTTCCGGGGGAAGCTCCTGAGCCAATCGAAGATGCTGTTCCCGTTGTTCCTGTTCCTAAGAAGTAAGAATATACCAGTTTTTATTGCATAGAAAGAAAGGAGAGGTCTTATGCCTACGCGTTTAATTTTTGTTACGGGTGGGGTTGTCTCTTCTTTGGGCAAAGGACTGGCGGCGGCAGCGTTGGGTTCTCTTTTGCAAGCGCATGGGTACAAGGTCCGTCTTCGTAAACTCGATCCTTATTTGAATGTTGATCCCGGCACGATGAGCCCCACGCAGCATGGCGAGGTTTATGTTACCGATGATGGGGCGGAAACCGATCTTGATCTTGGGCATTATGAACGTTTTACGGGTGTGGCTTCGCGCCAGAGTGACAATGTCACGACAGGCAGGATTTACTCGACCGTTATTGCCAAGGAACGGCGTGGTGATTATCTGGGCGCTACGGTGCAGGTTATACCGCACGTTACAGAGGCGATTAAA
>DOBW01000018.1 GCA_003504035.1 Rhodospirillaceae bacterium
GGGAAGACGGCATCCTTTATGTCTCGACCGGATTTGGTGATGTCTTGGCCTTACGGATGTCAGATGGTTCTGTTGTTTGGCGGCAGTCACTTGGAGAACCTCTCCGTTGTGCGCCGACCATAGCGCAAGGCCGTGTCTTTGTTATTTCAATTGAAAATAAAACGCATGTGCTAGAGGCCAAAACAGGCCGCGTCGTTTGGCACCACAGCGGCATTGCGGAAAGTGCTTCTTTACTAGGAGCCGCAAGTCCCGCTGTTGAGGGTGACACCGTCGTTATACCTTATTCTTCGGGTGAGATATTTGGTCTGCGTGTTCAAAATGGCCGCCTTGCGTGGAGTGAAGTTTTGGCCGTCCCTAGACAAGTTGGTGCGTTGCCTGCCATTGCCGATATAAGGGGCCTTCCGGTTATGGTGAATAAGAAGGTTTATGCCATCAGTCACTCTGGACGTATGGCTGTTATTGACGGGCGAACAGGGGATCGTGTGTGGGACAAGGATTTGGGTGGCATCAACACGCCTTGTGTTGTCGGTGCGGCTGTTTTTATTGCAACAAACGATAATCTTCTTGTTGCTTTGACACGCCGCCAAGGAAAAATTCTTTGGACGCAAGAGTTACAGCAGTTTGAAAATGCATCAGACCCTTCCTCAAAGCGCTTGGTGTGGTATGGCCCTGTCATGGCAGGAGGACGCCTTTGGTTGACCAATTCAGCTGGCGGTTTGGTTTCTTATGCGCCTGATAATGGTGCGATACTGTCTGATCGTGAAATTGCGGGTTCTTTTTTCCTTCCTCCCGTTGTTGCTGGAGAGACGATGGTTCTTCTAAGCGATGATGGTTATCTGTACGCTCTGAGATAGATTTTTTATGACAAATAGCTTTTCAATCGTTCTTGCAGGACGGCCCAACGTGGGTAAATCAACCTTATTCAACCGTCTGGTTGGTAAGGCGATGGCTATTATTGACGATCAGCCGGGGGTGACGCGTGATTGGCGTGAGGGTGAGGGCGATTTATTTGGCCTTTATTTTGATCTTTATGACACGGCAGGGCTTGAGTATGAGCGCCCATCTGGGAGTTTAGCGGCGCGTACGGCTTCGCGCACCAAAGAGGCCATGGAGCGCGCCGATGTTCTTTTAATGATGGTGGATGGTCGTGAAGGTCTGAGCGATGACGATAAGACGGTTGCGCGTGAGCTTCGCAAAGCCAATAAGCCTATCATTGTTCTCGTCAATAAATGTGAAGGCCCCAATCTTCCGGATGGCTATCATGAAGCCATGAGCCTTGGTTTTGAGAAAGTGATTGCCTTGTCGGCTAAGCATGGCGAAAACTTATATGATCTTTATGAGGCGTTGAAACCGCTGGCTCCAGAGTCCGCTTTTGTCTCAAAAAGTGAAGAAGAGGAAGAGGAGGAAAGGGCGCTGCATATTGCGATTGTAGGTCGCCCTAATGCAGGAAAGTCAACGTTAGTGAATGCGCTTATTGGGCAGGACCGTATGCTCACGGGGCCTGAGGCTGGTTTGACGCGGGATTCCATACATATTCATTGGGAGCATGAGGGCAGAGCCATAAGACTTGTCGATACGGCAGGTATGCGTAAACGTGCGCGCATTGATGAAAAATTGGAAAAAGTTTCTGTCAAAGAAAGCTTGCGGGCTATACGTTTGGCGCATGTCGTTATTCTTGTTCTGGACGCAGATATGCCTTTTGACAAACAGGATTATACGATTGCCCAGCATGTGGAGAAAGAAGGCCGCGCCCTGATTATTGCTATCAATAAATGGGATGCCCTTAAAGAGCGCACAGAAACGCTCAAGATGATCCGTTCCAAAATAGAGGCGTCTTTGGCGCAGCTTGCGGGTGTTCCGCTTGTGCCTATCTCAGCCTTGAAGGGACGTAATCTTGACGATCTCATGAAAGAGGTCACTTCCATTTACGAGCTATGGAATAAGCGCGTTTCAACGGGCCAACTTAATCGTTGGCTTGAAGGTATGATCTCCACACATCCGCCGCCCATTGTTGGTGGGCGCCGTATCAAGCCGCGCTATGTAACGCAGTTAAAAAGTCGTCCACCGACTTTTGTGATGGCAGGGAATAAATTGTCTGATTTGCCGGAAAGCTATGTCCGTTTTCTAACCAACGGTTTGCGTAAGGCTTTTGATTTCAACGGCGTTCCCATTCGTTGGATTCTCAAAAAGAGCGATAATCCTTATGAAGGGAAGAAGAAGAAATAGCCTTTCATTGTTTTGCTATCGTGACAAAATGCTGGGCGAAGAAGCTTATTATTAATCATTTTTATGGGGGCCAGCAGAAACACTAACCGGCAGCCAAAGCACATCTTCGATGTTTTCCGTTCCGGCACACAGCATAACAAGTCGGTCGATACCTAGCGCAATGCCTGCCGAAGGTGGCATGCCGTGTCTCAGTGCATCAATAAAATCCATATCAATCGGAAAACGCTCACCATGCAGCTTTTCTTTTAAATCCATGTCTGCTTGAAAGCGGCGAAGCTGTTCGTCCGCGTCCGTCAGCTCGCCAAAGGCGTTGGCAATTTCCACGCCTGTGATGTAAAGCTCGAAACGCTCGGCAAGTCTTGGATCTTCCGGCTTTGGTCGTGCCAATGCCGCCATGGATATGGGGTAATCACAAAGAAAAGTTGGCCTGTCTTTGCCAAGAAAAGGCTCGATCTTTTCGCCCATAATGCGGAAAAAAAGATCATCCCAACTATCTTCGTCCGTTATGCGGATATCTAAATGTGCAATGGCCTCGCGAAGCAGTGTGGGATCAGGGTGATGCGGGTCTGGCGCGGTGGCCAAAAGATCAATTTTGGCATAGCGAGTGAAGGCTTCGGCCACAGATAGCTTTTCCCATGGCGCAAAAGGGTCACATTGCATCCCACCCGTCTCAAAGATTTTCTTGTTCGCAGCTTTGGCCGCTGCGCGCACAATTTGTACGCAATCTTGCATGATCACTTCTGTATCGGCGTTTGCGCGGTACCATTCCATCATGGAAAACTCAGGATGATGGCGGCTTGATCTCTCCCCATTCCGAAAGACATGGGCAATTTGGAAAATGCGTTCTTCGCCTGCGACCAAAAGTTTCTTCATCGCAAATTCGGGGCTGGTGTGCAGATAAAGCGTTTGATCTGCCCCTCCGTGCGACTCTTTGAGGCTGGTTTGAAAGGCTTGAAGATGAATTTCATTGCCGGGTGAGACTTGCAAGCAAGGCGTGTCTACTTCGTTGAAGTTTTCTGCCTCAAATGTAGCGCGGATAGCACGGATTACTTTTTGTCGAACGTCAAGAAAAGGTTTTCGGTGCTCGTAGGAATCGGGTCGCCAATAAGGTGCCGTCATTCGCATTTAGCCAAACAGGAAAGTTCATTTTGGTTATTGTTTTCACAAAAATCGGTAAGATAAATAGGATAATCTCCCGTAAAACAAGCGTCACAATGCTGTGGAGCTTCTTTGTTTCTGCTGTCATGTCCTAAGGCACGGTAAAGCCCGTCATTAGAAATATAAGCGAGTGAATCCACATCGATGAACTTTGCAATTTCTTCTATTGTATGGGAGTGAGCTAAAAGCTTTTCAGATTCAGGCGTATCAATGCCATAGAAACAACTGTGATTGATGGGCGGAGAAGAAATGCGCATATGTACTTCTTTTACACCTGCTGCTCGGAGCATTTCGACAATTTTAATCGAGGTCGTACCGCGCACAATTGAATCATCAATCAGCACAAGGCGTTTGCCTTCGATA
>DOBW01000170.1 GCA_003504035.1 Rhodospirillaceae bacterium
CCTCGTTGATGATGCGATTGCTGACGCGGCGAAGGAGGCCTTCGGGGAGGTAGGCCCAGTCGGCGGTCATGGCGTCCTGGCTTTCGACCACACGGAGGACGACGGGGTTCTCGTAGGTGCGCTGATCCCCCATGACTCCGACCGACTTGACCGGAAGGAGCACGGCGAAGTATTGCCATAGCGACTTGTGCTTGCCGGTCTCTTCGACCTCGTGGGTGAAGATGGCGTCGGCCTGACGCAGACGATCACAGCGATCGTGAGTGATCTCACCGAGGATACGCACAGCGAGGCCAGGGCCGGGGAAGGGCTGTCGGTCCACGACCTCGGAGGGCAGACCCAGATCGCGGCCAATGGCGCGGACCTCATCCTTGAAAAGCTCGCGCAATGGTTCGACAAGCTGCATGTTCATGCGCTCTGGCAAACCGCCAACATTGTGATGCGATTTAATTGTGACGCTAGGCCCGCCAACAAAAGAAACACTTTCAATCACATCCGGATAAAGTGTCCCCTGCGCAAGGAACTGAGCGCCGCCAACTTTGTGGGCCTCTTTTTCAAACACATCAATGAAAAGCTTGCCGATAATTTTGCGCTTTTCTTCAGGCTCGGACACGCCTTCCAGCGCACCGAGAAAAACAGCCGAGGCATCCACGGCAACAAGCGGAATATTATAATGCTGACGGAAAAGACTGACGACCTCATCGCCCTCGCCTTCACGCATCAAACCTGTATCCACAAAAATGCAAGTGAGCTGATCGCCTATAGCCTCGTGAATTAGCACAGCCGCCACAGAACTATCAACACCACCGGAAAGACCGCAAATAACTTTGCCATCGCCGACTTGATCTCGAATTTTTTGAATCTCGCTTTCACGAAAAGCCTTCATGCTCCAGTCTGATCCAATCCCGCAAATCTTGTGCACAAACGCACCGAGCAGCTTGGCACCATCGGGCGTGTGAACCACTTCGGGATGAAATTGCGTCGCATAGATTTTACGGCTTTCATCCGCGATAAAGGCATAAGGCGCACCTTCACTGGTCGCGACAACTTTGAAGCCATCTGGAATCTTGGTCACACAATCACCATGGCTCATCCAAATCTGATAATTAGATTTCGGAAACCAAAAATCAGCAAAAAGATCGCACGTTTCCGTGATCTCCAGCTCGGCCTTACCAAACTCGCGGTTATGGCCACTCTCGACACAGCCACCAAGCTCCATACAAAGCATCTGCTGGCCATAGCATATGCCAAAAATCGGCACGCCCAAATCCCACACGGCAGAAGGAGGACGCGGGCTGCCCTCTTCTGTCGTCGAAATAGGACCACCCGAAAGGATAATCCCCTTAGGCGCAAACCCGCGCACCTGTTCATCCGAGATATTAAAGGGATGAATCTCACAGTAAACGCCCGCCTCACGCACACGCCGCGCAATAAGCTGCGTTACCTGAGAGCCAAAATCGAGAATAAGAATTTTATCCATAACAGGGCCTGTCCTATGATTCCAAAAAAAATAACCTCAAGGCCAAGAGCTCACCCGAAAAAGTATTCATTAAAAACAAAACCATACGTCACCCCCGTGAAAACGGGGGTCCAGAGTCACAAAAACCCAAAGGAGTCGCTTACGACCCTAGATCCCCGCTTTCGCGAGGATGACACTGTTTTTTACGACACTGCTGTTTTTCAAAACCAAACTTCTCGGACGAACGCTAAAGGCTCGCCCCAGACGCTTAGCATGAATCCCCCTCGGCGCACAAACAGAGAGAACATTGACGTTTGTTCAAACTAGTTAATTTAGAACCAATATGATGTTTTTTACTTTCATAAAAATTTGCTATTAAGCAAGGCAAACTAGTTATGAGAGTTGATATGTTATGAAAAAAATTATTGAATGGAAAAATTTTACTGTTCTGTCCATCAAGGGTTCTCTGCCAAACCAATTTTGCTGGACACCTCCAAAAGATATTATTCCTATTGAAACATGTGCACGACATCTCTACTTCGGACTTCAAAGTTCGTTTTCAGGCCTCCCCAAAGCAATACTAGAACATCCGAGAACAAAACTGCTATCAGGAGAAAAAGGATATGAGTTCTTCCTTACCATCTACACTGGCCTCGGAACTAAACGAAAAATTGACAAGGATATGTCCGGTCAAATCTGGAAAAGATGGAAAGAACACAAGAGCGAAAAGACAAGTTTATATCCTTACATGTTAGCTCTCAAACGTGACGGCACAATGATCTTTAACAAACTTCTTATGCCTCACTTACGGCAGCCCACTGTCCAGAATGCTGCCGTTGAACTTGCCAACCTTTCACCTGAGAGAAAAGCACTTATTATTGGCGGTTCCGAAGCCATAACCATCAGTTTGATAAAGGCTCTCGGCCATAAGAAAAAAACAAACCCAAATCAGATTACCCTCATTCACAAGAATCCTTCTCTTGGACAAATGATAATTACAGAAATAAATAATTTACGCAATTATAACAAACTTGATACATTTCCGTCCCTCGTTCAGCCAGAAAAATTCAAGATTTCCGTTTTAGAAACGGATGCTGTCTTCGTTTGCAGCCCAATGGTCGACGACAACACACACCCCAGCCCATCTTCTTCTAACCACATTTCGGACCCTCTTTTGTGTAACTGGTGGAAACAAAGAAAAAAAGGAAACACTAGCGACACGGCCAAATTAATACACTTAAAAGGAACCCCTCTCTCTCAAGGAAAAACTTCAGGGCCTTGGAAAAATCTCGAGAAGAAAGATGGATTCATATCATTTAAAGACCTAACTGCTTACAAAGAATTAAAACTAAAAAGAGTTAAGGGTGCTCGCAGAAAAGCCCTCGAAGCAATTAGCTTTTTCAGAGAAAAACGCATGAAAAACCTTCTTGTTTATAATTTTTATCTTAATCCAGAATCAGAGTCCCTTCACTATCACATTGAAACTCCGAAAAAACAGCATCCTATAAAGGTAAATCAAAGCGCTGCCGCCACGCCTGAAAGCATGATGGCCCTTTGCAGAAGCGAAAACACGAGAGGCGCCAAAACAGCAGCAATAATACCAGAGATAACGCCGATATAAACATCCCTCTTTGTCTTTCTGCTCAGAAACACCTCGAGAGTCTCTTGCTCCAAAGCATCCAGTTTGGACTGCGCTTTACCAAGATTCTCCGCATAGCTGCGCGCACTCACAAATCTTTTGCACGCACGCGCCACTTCTACCTCGCTTGCCAGCGGGTTTCTTTCAAGAAATTTGATCTTCTGGAACTTGTAAAAACAGTAAGCGATCATCCCCTTCAGATCATCTTTGTCGGCAACATATTGTCTGAAGGTGCTCTCGTCCAAAGGCAGGGGATTAAATCTATCCCTTGTTTCAGCTTCTTCTTGAATCCGCAAAAGCGAAGTCATCGCTTTTCTTAAAAAAGGTTTTTGATTGATGGTCATGGTCATATCCATAAATGCTCGTTGAGTTATTCTGCGTAAGTGCAGTGCAAAGCGCCGTCATCGGATGTTCATATCGAACATCCGTTTGAGAAGCGTTTTTCGAACATGCAAGATGTGACCAAAACATCTATTTTCCTTACAAAGACTATCACAGGCAAAAAGACCTACCGAGCCGCTAATTATACCTTATTATGCCGCATCAAGCAATATTAAGATGATCTTTTTATATCACGATAAAAGTTTTCGTGCGTTCCAAGAGCTAACAAAGTCAGCGTTAGGACCTCCTCCTCGTAAGTATACGCAAGCAACATAAGCTGTTTGAGCATTTTGAATTTATAAACAAGGACACCTGCCAAATCTCCGGCTTTTTTTTCACCAATTGAGGTATCTGCCATGACAAGATTTACGGCTGCATCCAACTCTTTTTTTTGATTGGAATGAAGTTTTTTGACAGCACGAGAGAATGTTGCGGTTTGAACAACTTTCATCTGTGCCGCCTATTGAAAGTGATATGAAGAAACATCGTCCTCACGCGCTTCTTGCTGCGCGATCAAAATGTCTTTGATGAAATCGAAAGATAAATCTGGGTTTTCTTCAGCAATTTTCCCAATGCGTGACCAGTACTCGATTTGTTTGGGTACAGAGCGGCTATAGACCTCACCATAGCGGCGCGCCTCTTTAAGAAGATCATCAGAAAGCTTGATTGTCGTACCCATAACGCCATCCTCAGTTAAAATGAGGTTTGATTATACATCAAAAGGCGTAAAAAGGCAACCTTTTTCCATGCCCAAAATCAAAGCAGCGCCAGCTTAAACAAATAGGCATCAATCAAAGCCTCTAACGAAGCACCGACAATGTTGGTTGAAACGCCAACGCTCGTCCAGCTTGTTTTTGTGGCTTCGTCTTGCGATTCCAAAAGCACCCGCGTGGTCGCCCCCGTGGCCGTGTCGGCATCAAGAATACGGACGCGAAAATCTGTCAGCTTCACGGTTTTTAATTCTGGGAAAGGTTCAAGAAGAGCTTTACGCAAAGCGCTGTCCAACGAATTCACAGGCCCATTCCCATCGGCCATCACGCGCGTTTCTACGCCGCCAATGGTAATGCGCAACTGCGCCTGCACAACAATATGGCAACGCCCATCATGCGCCAACACACCCTGATTATTGACAGTGAACTCCTGCAAAGAAAATGGTGCTTTCAATCGCCCAAGTTTACGCAACGCCAGCACCGCAAAACTGCCTTGCGCATAATCATAGGCATAACCTTCATGCTCACGCTGCTTAACGGCCTCCAGCAAAGTCGTCAATTGCGGGTCATCAGGATCAACATCTATGTTAAGCGCTTTCAGCTTCATGAGCATATTGGCCTGCCCTGCCTGATTAGACATCAAGACCTCACGCGCATTACCCACCCAAGCAGGCTCCATATGTTCGTAAAGGCTAGGTCTTTTAGCAACAGCCGAGGCATGCAGCCC
>DOBW01000097.1 GCA_003504035.1 Rhodospirillaceae bacterium
GCAGGGCGGCGGTTATTATGATAATGCCGTGGCTATGTTTCGTGAAAAAAAGAAAAGCGTTGTGGTCGGACTCGCTTATGCAGCACAGGAAGTTTTAGAAATTCCTTGCGAACAGCACGATCAAAAACTTGATTTTATTGTGACAGAAAAAGAGCTTGTTAATCCAAACGTTTCAATATTGTCTTGATTTTTTGCGACAGAGAAAGAAGCCCGCTAGCCTTTTGTGCAAGCTCCGTTTCCGAAAGCTCGGCAATTTTTTCTTTCATTTCTTTCAGGCAGCCTTGAATTTCAAAAATCGTCCAGCTTTGTGTAAAGCTACAAACAGCTTTTCGAGGGTCTATTATGTCGGCATAGACAAGAGAGAGATGTCCTGCCAATTCTTCACGTAAGCTTTTGAGGTTTGAGATAAGCGCTAGGCTTTGTTCTTGATCGTGCGATAGCTTGCTAAGGCCGCAATACAGGAAAATGTCATTAATATAATCAATCGTACCAAAAGCTTCGGCAACAGATTTGCGTGATGTTGTCCAATCGTGGCCCTGAAGGAGTGTGGGGGAGATTTTTGGCATTTTTTGACACTCAGGAAAAGAGGATGAACAATTCTTTCAAACTTTTCTTATTTTGACAAGTTGTTAGATGAAATTTCTTCCAGTTCAAGCCATCGGGTAATCAGTGCATCAAGTTCTGTGCTTGCTTTGGAAAGGCGAATAGAAAATTGTGCGAAAAGATCTGGATCTTTTTCATAAAAGGAAGAGTCAGTAAGGCGTTGTTCAATTGTTTTAATTTCATTTTCAAGGGCTGAAACTTTTTCTGCCATGCCATCTAGCTCATATTGGTGTTTGAAGGAGAGCTTTCCTGCTTTTTCTTTTTTGGTTGTAGTGCGTGGTGTTTTTTTATTTTTTTGTGGGGGCGGTGAATCGGATAACTTCCCGCTTCTTTGTTGCCGTGCGCGCAAATAATCACGATAGCCCCCGATGGAGCCGTAAACGTTGCCGTTTCCTTCAAAAGCGAGAATCTTGGTAACGGTTTGATCTAAAAAATCACGATCATGGCTAACAACAATAAGCGTGCCTTTATAGTTGATTAAAATATCTTCCAATTTGTCCAGTGTATCCATATCTAAATCGTTGGTCGGTTCATCAAGGATAAGAAAGTTGCTTGGATTAGCCAGAATCTTGGCGAGCATAAGGCGATTTTTTTGGCCTCCGGAGAGTGTGCTGGCGGGGAGGTTTGCTGTTTTGGGATCAAAGAGAAAATCTTTCAGATAACCACAAACATGCCTCGTTTTCCCCATTACATCTATGTAATCACTGCCACTTGGTATGAGGTTTTTTTGTAAAGATAAAGAGGGCTTTAAATCCTGCCTATTTTGATCAAACACAGAAATTTGTATGTCTTTGGCGTGTTTGATGGTGCCCATATCTGGTTTGAGTTCTTTTGTTAGAAGCTTGAGAAAAGTTGTTTTTCCTGCACCATTTTTGCCAACAATGCCAATTCTATCGCCCCGCCTAATGCGTAGAGAAAATCCATCAAGAATTGTTTTGCCTTTCCTCCCTTCCTTTCGTGGAGGAAAGTTTTTGCTCACATTATAAAATTCAGAAATAAGACGAGAGGAAGCCTCCTCTTGCTTTTGCGGCCCAAAAGCAATCTTTGCCATCATGTTCTCTAGCGCGTTTTTATCGGTGCGCAACTTGTCGCGCTCAGCTTTCATTTGATCCAGACGTCTTACGTTGCGTTTCCGCCGCGCTTTGACGCCTCGGCTGGCCCAAGAAGCCTCTACCTCGAGTGTTTTTTTGCGGCCCAGAAGTTCACGCTCTTCTTGTTGCAAAAGAGAAAGCGACCAGTCGTCAAAATGCTTAAAACCTTTTGGGCAGACTTTAAGATTTCCTCTGTCGAGCCAGAAAACTTTATCTGAAATATTTTCCAGAAACGTTTTGTCATGACTGACACAAACAAAAGCACCATGATAGGTGCTTAAATAAGTTTCAAGCCATTCAATGACGTCGAGATCAAGATGGTTCGTTGGTTCATCCAGCAAGAGAATGTTGGGGGATTCAACGAGAGCACGTGCGAGCGCGGCGCGACGTTGCTGGCCGCCAGAAAGTGCGTTCATAGGATCAAGAACGTTAAGATGAAGGGGCTCGACGATGCGTTCAATTTTATATTGGTTGCACTCGTTTTTATTTTCTTGCCGAAGCTCTTCAAAGACGTAATCAAAAACGGTCTGGCCTTCTTTGGCGTCTATTTCTTGTCGAAGATAGCTAATATGTGTTCCTTGGAGTTTCCACCGTACGCCGTCGTCACATTCTTTGTGACCCGTGACGATGTTCATCAGCGTCGTTTTGCCGGTTCCATTCTTTCCAACAAGACAAATTCTATCACCTTGATGGATGTTAAAGGTTAAGTCTTTGAAAAGGGGTTTGTCCCCAAAGCTTAGCTCGGCATTTTGTACCGATAAAAGGAGTGTCGCTGTCACAAAGCACCTGATTTCTATACGTAGTAGGCTCTAATATGCTGTTTGAGCCGGATCTTTACAATTGATTAAAGCTGTATACTTGTTGATTAAACATTAATCAATTCTGGTTATGCTGCTTCACCTGTTCTTTTTAGGGCGAGATTTTATATGTCGAATAACTATCTTAGGCCTATGCTGGATCCGGGGTCTCCCCGTGTTTTCAACTGCAATGTTATGACGCAAAAGCTTCTCAAGGAAGATCCTGAGTCTAAGCTTTTTTTTCGGAATCGTCAGCTTAACACAATTCTCCTTATTAAGGATACCGTTCCTGAAGCAGATCGGAACGATCTTACGCCATCCGTTGGGACAAAACTTTATTTTCCCTTTAATGAAGAAGATATCTATGAGGGTGGGCGTACGCTTTTTCTGCATGAAAGAGGTGCAGAAAAGATAATAGCCAATCATTTTGGAGAAAGCGCTTTGGATCCAGCGCTGTTTGAAGAAGATCTTCAAATTATGAAGCTTTTAAATGGACTGCCATCGTTAGATCCGTTTTTGATGAAAGATGTCTTCTTGCGCCAAAACATTTCTATGAATGAAAGCTATTTTGATGTTACGGAAGAAGTTTGGAATGAGATCGAAAGCTTTATGCTTCAGCGTTTTGAGCCTTTGGTTCGGGCGGCCTTTCCTGATGTTAGTGCAACGGATGACAAGGCTCGACAGCTCATTGACAAGATTTGGGAAGCGCGTGATCTTGAGGCCTTGCAGCCCCTTATTACAGGTTTCCGGTTGCCACAGGACAAGGCTCTGGATATCTTTTCGTCTTGGCGCGGTATTGTTTATTATTCCTATCAATATCAAAAAGAGCAACTGCGTGTTGTTGATCTGCTTAAATGGTTGGGAGAGGTAAACCACCCTTATACGGGTGTTCCTACGTCGGAGAGCAAAACTGTTCAAAAAAATCTTGGCTTTATCAGAGATGGGTTTCGTAGCGAATGGCAAACCATTGAAAGGATCGTGCGTGAGTATGAACGCAGCTATGACAAGATGTTCAAGGAAAAGAGCTCGTCAACAGAATTCTTGGAATTTCTGAGGGGGAGTAATGAAACATATTGGAAGATTGGTAATTGTTTGGGGAAAATAAACCATGCCATTTATTGCTGGGATGCTATGACTTCGCGTTACGATAAGCGTGTTATTCCATGGGCGCAGTTGCAGAGTGTTGTCACTCTTCTTTCTTTGATTTTTCAATCAGAAAAGAAAGCAACAACCGACGTCGCTTGGTCTTAGATTTATAAGTGGAACGACCATATTTTGCTCTGCAAAAGCAGAAGGTTCTATAGTACAACCGTATATCTCCCTTTATATCGGCCTTAATACGTTTTAATATATTTTTACCTTTGGAATCATTTACGGATTTTTGAGGGGGAAAATGTCCTTGATGGCTTGGGGCTCTGCTTTAAGCGTCGGAATACTATCTATTGATGAGCAGCATAAGAATCTTTTGGCAATGATCAATGAGCTTCAAAAAAAGTTTAAAGAAAGCAAAACAGATGATATATCAACCGAGGTGATGAACTTTTTGCTTAATTGGTTATTCGAGCATATTCAAGGGTCAGATAGGAAATATGTGCCCTATCTTATTGCACAAAATATCAAATAAAGACCTTTCTTGAAGTAAAATAGGATCACGTTTAAGCTTCTTTTTATGACAACAGAACAGTTTTTTGAGCTTGCTTTGAAGCATCATCAGGATGAACGTCTTGATGAGGCGGCAAGATTGTATAGTGCTTTTCTTGATATCAATCCAGAGCATGCACATGCGTTGCATCTTTTGGGGGTCTTGTTTTCGCAGCAGGGGGATGTTGCTCGCGCCGAGAAAAACATTTTGAAGGCCATACGGCTTGATCCTTTGGTGGCTGTTTTCCATAACAATCTGGGCCATATTCTTCTTCAAGAAGGACGGGGGGAGGAGGCCGTAGCTTCCTTTTCGCGTGCGGTTGAACTTGACCCCGCTTACCTTGACGCCTTCCGAAATCTTTCTGCATGTTTGCTCAGCGAAGGTAACATGGAGCAGGCTGTCATCGCCTTAACGCGTGCTTTTGCGTTGGCTCCAGAAGATGGCGTGCTCGCCAATGATCTTGCTAATTTGTACAAGGATTTAGGATTTTTTGCTGAGGCTGAAGCGCTTTATGTTCAGGCTCTTGCGCGAAAGCCGAATGATTTGACGATTCTTTATAATCAGGCTTTGCTTTATTTTACTCAAACACCAGCCTCCGCTTGGGAGGATTTGTGTGAAAAGCTCTTAAAGTTTGACGCGTGGTCTGCACTTTACCTTTATGAATGGCAGGTAAGGCGTTGCATCGGCGCGTGGCTTTGTGGCAAAAAACAGAATCTTAAGTCTTTTTTGGGCGCTGCCGAAGAAACTTTTTTAGCGCTTGGACAAACAGAAGATAAAAATGTTCAAAATATGCGCGCCTATCAAAAATATCTTATGGCGTTGGTTCAAAAAGGCACTCAAATGCCAGAGGTTATTGATGCTCCAGAGCTAGCTCTTGTTGGGGATAGCCATGTCCTTTCCTATGCGGGGCAGTCCGTTACATGGGGTGGAAAAGTATATAAAACTGTTCCTTATCTTGTGATGGGCGCGAAGGCGTGGCATATGGCCAAGGATGGGCAAAGTCATTACAAAAAAGCTCTTCAAAATATTCTTAAAGGGCTTGGGCATTCTGTTCCATGCCTTTTATTTTTTGGTGAGATTGATTGCCGATACGGGGAGGGCCTTCTTGTTTATCAGAAAAAACAGGGTGGAGATCTTTCGGATATTGCCGCGCGCACAGTGCAGGGTTATGTGAAGGCGGTTTCTGAAATGTTGGAAGGCTCAGACCGAGTTTTTGCTTTCGCCAATGTTCCAGCTCCTAATCTAGCCTTTTTTCATCAACAGATTGAGTCTTTTTCTCAGGAAGATGCGGTCCAACTTCAGCGTGTTGTCACTCTTTTTAATGAAGTTTTGGAAAAAGAAGCTTCAGGAAAAATTATTGATTTTTATGGTTTGACAAAAGAGAGCGAAAGTTCTTGTCACATTGATACGCACCATTTATTTCCATCTGTGCTAGGGCGTGCTTTGCAGCGGTAATAAATAGTCATTCCACTTAAGAATTACCCATGGCTGCAAATCACCTTTTGACATCGCCTTTTGTGCGACTGCTTTGCGTTTCACGCACAAGCGACTACACTGATTATTTGCGCAC
>DOBW01000012.1 GCA_003504035.1 Rhodospirillaceae bacterium
AGGTGGCCATTGTGGCAGCGGCTGAGACCGTTAATTTCAATATGCCAGCTACACTTGAGGCTGCTGTTTTGTGCAAGATGGCAGATCGTGGCCAGATTGTTGGCGGTACACTCGATGGTCCATTGGCTCTTGATAACGCGATTAGTGTCGAAGCTGCACGTATTAAGGGCATCGAGTCTAAAGTAGCTGGCTTAGCAGATATTCTTGTTGTTCCTGATATTGAAACGGGGAATGTTTTGTTTAAAGCGCTGGCCTATCTTAATGCATCGGAATCTGCAGGCATCGTTGTCGGTGCCCGTGTCCCTATTATGCTGACTTCGCGTGCTGATAGTGCGCATGCACGACTAGCTTCTGCGGCGCTGGCCGTGTTGATGAACGTTGAACAGAAAAGCCGTCTCGGCCAATAAGAGGGAAATCATGGATAACAACGCTTCCGTTTTGGTGATGAATGCAGGTTCATCGAGTCTAAAATTCGCTGTTTTTGTTGGTAAGCAAGAAGATTGCATTGGTCGTGGTTCAATCACAGGCATTGGTACAGAGGCTGTTTTTGATGCTAAGGGGAGCGGTTTTGACGGAAAAGAATTTCCGGCGGTTGATAATGAAAATTGCAAATCACCTTCCGAGGGCGCACGCCTTTTGCTCGATTGGCTGGAAGAAATCTTACCTGACATCAAACTTCTTGGTGTTGGTCATCGCGTTGTGCATGGCGGTGATCTGACTAAGCCAACAGTTGTACGGCCCTATATTTTGGCTTATCTCAAAACACTTTCTCCGTTGGCGCCGTTACATCAGCCGTTTAATCTTGATATTATCGAGTTTCTTCAGCAAGCGCGGCCAGAAGTTCAGCAGATTGCTTGTTTTGATACGTCTTTTCATACAACGGTTCCCTCAATTCATACGCGCTTTGCTATTCCGCGCATCTGGCATGAAAAGGGTGTGCGCCGTTATGGTTTTCATGGTCTTTCTTATGAGTATATTTCGGGCCGCATGAAAGAAGTTGCGCCCAAAGCCTATGCTGGCAAGACTCTTGTTGCCCATTTGGGAAATGGCTCGAGCATGTGTGCGATGGAGGGCGGAAAAAGTTTTTCAACAACGATGGGCTTTTCTGTTTTAGATGGTCTTATTATGGGTACGCGTCCTGGCGTGCTTGATCCGGGGGTTATCCTTTACTTCCTTCGTGAGGCCAAGTTGGATGAGCCTGCTATTGAGCGCATGCTTTATCATGATTCTGGATTGAAAGGCGTTTCAGGCATCAGTAATGACATGTCTGTTTTGCTGAAGAGCGATTCGCCTAATGCCCGCGAAGCTGTCGATCTTTTTTGTCTGCGCGTGATTAAGGAAACAGGCGGTTTGATGAGCCTTTTGGGTGGCATTGATGCGCTTGTCTTTACCGGAGGTATGGGGGAAAATGGCTCCGCTGTGCGTGAGCAAATTCTCTCAGCTTTAGGTTGGGCGGGTATTGAGTTTGACCAAGAGAAAAATGCCAATCCACCACGTGGTGAGGAGGTTATGATCTCAACGCCAAACAGCAAGATTCAGGTGTGGATTATTCCGACAAATGAGGAAATTGTGATCTCGCGGCATACGCGGGAGACTATTCTCTCCAAGCATTAAAAATATAGTCATTCCCCTTAAGAACAGGACGGCAAGCGAAAAAGCCTTTAACCAAGAGGCCTAAACTCGAGCAAAAACAAAGGGCTAAAAAAACGTTCCGTTAACGAAAATAAGTAGCATTTTATTCAGTTTTTCTTAGTTTTTTTGATAAATAATAGACTTATTCGCGCCAAAGTATTTTTGTTTAAAAAAGGGGAAATATTATGAGCCTTTCAAGAGATACTATCGGCGTTTTGGTTGATCTGATCGAGAATAAACTCTCCATGATGCAGATCGGAGATCGAGAGGAACTTCGTGAAATTGTAACGCTTCAGCGTTCCCTCAAAGAGCTGCAAAGTCTTTCTGAAAGCGCAGAGGCACTGCAAGAAGTTTCACGTCGTGGTCGCCGCCGCAAACTGTCTTCTTTGATCGAAGAATATGAAGAGCAAACAGCTACGCGTCTTCAGGCTTAAGAAGAAAGTTTTTCCTTAAGAATTTTACTTAAAGCTGCGGGGTTGGCTTTGCCGCCTGTGGCTTTCATGACTTGTCCTACAAAAAAACCGAATAATTTATCTTTGCCCGCTTTATATTGCGCAACCTTGTCGGCGTTGGCTTCCAGAATTTTATCTATTTCTGCGGTGATCGCGCCGATATCTGTAACCTGACGCAGGCCTTTTTCTTTAACAATCGTGGCAGCTTCTTTGCCTGTTTCAAGCATTTCTTCAAAAACATCCTTGGCAATACGGCTTGAAATAGTGTCATCGGAAATCAAATCAATAAGACCACCCAGCGCTTCGGCGCTTATCGGGCTTTGTGAAATATCTTTTCCTGTTTTGTTGAGCACGCCAAACAAACCTGATGTCACCCAGTTTGATGCTAATTTGCCATCGCGCCCTTTGGCTACTTTTTCAAAGAAATCCGCATTTTCTTTTTCGGCGGTGAGAACCATCGCGTCATAGACCGTAAGTCCATAGTCTTTGATAAAGCGATTTTTCTTATCATCAGGAAGCTCTGGCAGAGTCTTGGCAATGTCATCAACCCAAGCCGCATCCAGTTTAAGCGGAAGAAGATCTGGATCAGGGAAATACCTATAATCATGGGCCTCTTCTTTGGACCGCATGGTGCGTGTGATGCCTTTGGTGGTGTCCCACAGACGCGTTTCCTGATCGACTGTGCCGCCAGATTCAAGTATTTCGACTTGGCGGCGGGCTTCATATTCGATGGCCTGCATGGCAAAGCGGATCGAGTTGACGTTTTTAATCTCACAGCGCGTGCCGAGTGTTTCATCGCCCATGCGGCGCATGGAAAGATTGACATCGCAGCGCATCGAGCCTTCATCCATATTGCCGTCACAGGTTCCTAGATAGCGCACAATAGCGCGTAATTTTTTCAGATAGGCTGCCGTTTCTTCGGCGGAGCGCATGTCAGGCTCGGAAACGATTTCCATCAGCGCTACGCCTGCGCGATTGAGATCGACATAGGTTTCTTTTGGGCTTTGATCGTGCATGCTCTTGCCAGCATCTTGCTCTAGATGCAGGCGCGTAATGCCAACCGTGCGTGTTTCCCCGCCTTTCAGGTCGAGGATAATTTCGCCTTTGCCAACGATGGGCTGTAGGAACTGGCTGATTTGGTAACCCGCAGGAAGATCGGCATAGAAGTAATTCTTGCGATCAAAAACAGAGGTCAGATTAATTTGAGCTTTCAGACCAAGGCCTGTGCGAACGGCGTGCTCAACACATTTTTTATTAATAACCGGCAGCATGCCGGGGAAGGCTGCATCAACGAAGCTGACATTGGCATTAGGTTCGTTGCCAAAAACAGTGGAGGCGCCAGAGAAAAGTTTGGCTTTTGAGGTTATTTGAGCATGAACCTCAAGTCCGATAACCATTTCCCACTCACCTGTTGTTCCTTGAATGCAAGCCATCTAAATCCCTCAATATTGCTCGTGTTTGTCTTTTCGTGGAGGGTAATGTGCGGCTGAAGAGGGTGATTGTCAAATCTTCTGTAAGCGCTTAAGTTTTGCTCATGATTAAGGACAATTTTGACAAAATTCGCCAGAAAATAGCGGTAGCACAGGGCGCGCGACAGGTACAGCTTGTGGCTGTGAGCAAAAAGCGTTCGGTTGAGGCCATTAGGGAGCTTCTTGCCGCAGATCAGCGCCAATTTGGTGAGAATAGAGTGCAGGAAGCCGAGCAGAAATTTCCTGCTTTGCGTGAGGTGTTTGCGGATCTTGAATTACATTTAATCGGCCCGCTTCAAACCAACAAAGTTGCCCGCGCTGTGGAGCTGTTTGATGTTATCCAAACACTGGATCGCCCTAAATTGGCTGAAGCGCTTGCCCGTGAGATGAAGGCGCAAGGGAAATATCCGCGCCTTTTCATTGAGGTTAATATAGGTCACGAGCCTCAAAAAGCGGGGGTCATGCCTGAAGATGTGCCAGCCTTTCTCACCCAGTGTCGAGAAATGTACGGCCTTTCTATTGAGGGACTGATGGCGATGCCTCCCTTTGGGCAAGATCCTGTTCCCTATTTCGAAAAGACGAAAGATTTGGCTGATAAACTGGCTTTGACTGAGTTAAGTATGGGAATGAGCGCCGATTTTGAGGCGGCTATTAAATGCGGTGCGAGTTTTATACGTGTGGGCACTGCGCTTTTTAGGTCTTAAGCG
>DOBW01000120.1 GCA_003504035.1 Rhodospirillaceae bacterium
CAGCTCCAACGCATTTTGGAAATGACGGGCATGTCAACACATGCCAAAGATTTTTCAACACAAAGTACATTTACCGGCGAGGACAAAAATATTCGCCCTGATGTGATTGTCTCACTACCCGGCAATCGCTGCGTTATCATTGACAGCAAAGTGCCGCTGAGTGCTTATCTCGATTCCGTTCAGACCAATGACGACAATGCACGCGGCGATGCGATTAAACAACATGCGCGACATTTGAAAGACCACATCAAAACGCTTTCCAGCAAAGCTTATTGGAACAAAATTGAAGGCACACCGGAGTTTGTTGTTCTGTTTCTTCCTGGTGAGCATTTCTTGTCGGCTGCACTCGACAGCGATAACGATCTCATGGAGTACAGCGCTAAAAACCAAGTTGTTCTGGCAACACCCATGACCCTTATTGCTCTTTTGCGTACCGTTTCTTTCGGCTGGCGGCAAGAGGCCTTACAAGAAAATGCGCGTCAGATTTCTGATCTTGGCGGCAAGCTTTTTGGCGCTCTGAGTAAATTCTCGGCACATTTCGGAAAAGTCGGCTCACGCCTAAGCAGCGCAGTGGATGCGTATAATAGCTCGGTCGGCTCTTTGGATCGCAATGTGCTGGTTAAATCGCGGAAGCTCGCTGAATGCGGCGTAGCCTCAGGTGAAACAGAGATTGAAACGCCTGCCCTTATTGAAAAAGAACCGCGCCTGACACTCGTTGGCACAGAAACACCCAAAATTGCAAAAACTAAAGAATAGAGAAAACAAGATGGCTATTTTAGAAATACGCACCGTTCCCGATCCTGTCTTGCGACAAAAGGCCGCACCTATTGCCGCTATAGACAAAGAAATCGTTACCATCATACAAGACATGCTGGAGACGATGTATACGGACGGCATTGGTCTTGCGGCCAATCAAGTAGGCATTCTCAAACGCGTGATTGTTTTGGATATCTCTGACTCACGTGATGGCAGCGAAGCCCTTATTATGGTCAATCCAACCATTCTTGAATCTTCCAAAGACACCTTTACCTACCGCGAGGGATGCTTGTCTGTCCGGCCTGTCTCCAGCGATAATTCCTCGGATCTTTTTGCAAATGTGACGCGCCCACGCAAAATCCGCGTGCGTTATCTGGATCAAACCGGAAAAACATGTGAAATTGAAGCCGAAGAGCTTCTGAGCCAATGCATACAGCACGAAATGGATCATCTGGATGGTGTTTTATTTACCGATCATGTCTCGGCGCTAAAACGCAATATGATTATGCGCAAAATTGAAAAGCTTCGTCGCAACATGTCCTCTGACAAACCTTTGTAAGGACACCTCATGACTTCTCTTCGCCTTGTCTTTATGGGAACGCCCGATTTTGCTGTACCTGCTTTACGCACTTTGCACAAAGCTGGACACAACATTGTCGGTGTTTATTGTCAGCCACCCAAACCAGCACATCGCGGACACAAAATCAGAAAAACACCAGTCCATCTGGAAGCTGAAAAACTTGGGCTTCCCGTCCAAACGCCATCAACTCTACGCAACGCTCAAGAACAGGAAAAACTTGCAACACTTGCGCCAGATGCCATCATCGTTGCGGCCTATGGCCTTATCCTGCCGCAAGAGGTTTTAGACACCCCACGCCTAGGTTGCTTGAACATTCATGCTTCACTCCTGCCGCGCTGGCGCGGCGCGGCACCGATCCACCGCGCTCTGCTTGCCGGAGACACCCAAACAGGCATCACCATCATGCAAATGGATGCCGGATTGGATACAGGGGACATGCTGCTCAAAAAAAGCCTTCCCATTGCCGCACAAGATACCAGCGCCACGCTGCACGATGCGCTTCGTGAAATGGGTGCAAGGCTCATCGTCAAAGCACTGGACCTTGCCCAAAACGGTAACTTAAAACCCGAAGCACAAGACGAACAAAAATCAACCTACGCCGCCAAGCTCACACGCGAAGAAGGCAAGATTGAATGGAGCCAACCCGCGCTAGAAATTGAAAGACAAATCCGCGCCCTCACCCCATGGCCCAGCACCTTTTTTAAACTTGGCGAAGAAACCATCAAACTTCTTGACGCAGAAATCACAGATAAGCTTTCGGGGCAAGCCGGCACGCTTCTTGATAAGGATTTTACCGTAGCGTGCGGCCAAGGTGCTTTGCGCCTTACCCTTGTTCAACAATCAGGCAAAAAGCCAACGGATGGAGCCTCCTTCTTGCGCGGAAAACGACTTGAGAAGGGTTTTGTTTTTCCATGACACGCTGGAAGCTCACCATAGAATATGACGGCAGCGCTTTTTTCGGCTGGCAAAAGCAAGCGGAAGATATTTCTGTTCAACAAATCCTTGAAGAAGCCATTGAGAAATTCTCCAGCGAAAAAATCCGCCTTTTCGTTGCAGGAAGAACCGACACAGGCGTGCATGCACGCGCCCAAATAGCCCATTTTGATCTTCAAAAGGAATATGACGCGATTGAAATTCAAGGGGCGATTAATTTTCATATTAAAGAACATCGGATTTCTATCATCAGCGCAGAAATTGTTCCTGATAATTTCCATGCGCGTTTCGATGCTCTTTCGCGAACTTACCGCTATTTGATTATCAATCGCCGCCCGACTTTAGCGCTCAATAAAGGCAAAGCATGGCATTTCCCGCGCCCCCTTGAGCTCGCCCCCATGCAAGAAGCCGCCGCCCTTCTTATTGGCGACCATGATTTTTCAACCTTTCGTGCACACCATTGTCAGGCAAAATCACCCATCAAAACGATGGAAGCAATAGACATCAGCCAAACAGGCGAGCTGTTTATTTTTAATGTTCGCGCCCGCTCCTTCCTTTATCATCAGGTCCGTAACATCGTTGGCAGCCTAAGCTTGGTCGGTGCAGGAAAATGGAGCGTAGACGATTTCAACACTGCCTTCCAAGCTGCCGATAGGACAAAAGGCGGCCCGACAGCCCCAGCAGAAGGGCTTTATTTCTGGGAAGTCGTTTATCCCGAAAATGAAAACAAAAACTGATTTTGAATTTTCTTTAAAAAAATGGCTCTAAGAAACTTTCTAAAACGTAGATTTTCGGTGCATAGGTATGGTTATCCACAACTTATGCGCGTTATCCACAAGTTAACGAGTCGTTAAAATTTTGACTCTGCATACCATTCAGTTCACTCTAGGCACCCTTTAGTATGCCTTTAACATCTTCCTATATCCCACTTATATCAAAGAAAGTTTTTCGTGCGCAGATCTTTTGTCTTTTTTACAATGTTAACGTTAACACTTTCCCTTATAGGTTGCTCTGGTGTTTTTCCATCTGACCAGATTGACCCATCAGGCGATTTAACGCGCGATGATTATCTAGCCCTTCGGTATCGAGGAGATATCGATGAAGATCAACCGGTTCTTCATCCGCACCCCTCTTCTAAGGCCCCTTACAAAACCAAGGTAAAACCCCCAGAAAAACCCAAGATCAAAGAAAAGCGGGTCAGCCTGTCGGTAACGGACTCGGTTCCTTTGCGCGATGTTTTGATCGAACTTGGCCGCGAAGGCAAAGTTAATATGGAGATTGATCCCCGCATTTCTGGCGGTGTTATTTTCTCTGCAAGCGATCAGCCTTTCAGCGTTGTCCTACGCCGCATATGTGCCTTGGCAGGATTACGTTATCAACGCGAAGAAGGCTTTGTCCGCATCGAACTGGATGACCCCTACCAACAATCTTATGCTCTCGATTATTTAAGCCTTGCACGCAAGACAAACAGCGTTGTTGCCATAGCCACAAATGTTTTTGATGTAGATGTAGCCGACGGCAACAAAGGATCATCGGGATCCAATAATGGAAGCAACAATTCTACGGCACAAATATCTAGCGCTTCTGAAGCCGATTTTTGGAAAGATGTTGAAAAATCACTCCCCCATGTGCTGGCAACAGCAAGCAATAAAAGCTTTGGCGCGCATAACAAAAAAAGTGGCCCTAAAAGCAATTTCAGCATCGACAGACAAGCGGGGCTTGTTACTGTCTTTGGGAACGCAAGGCAACATGAAGCCGTCGCACATTACATCAAGCGTCTTGAGAAGAAAACGTCAGCACAGGTTTTAATCGAAGCACGCATCATTGAAGTTGAACTAAATGAAGATTTTGAAAGCGGCATTAACTGGAGCTCTCTTGCCAAAGGATCTTCTGCCATAGCCGCTCAATTTGGTTCATCGGGTGCTTCTAGTCTTATGTCTGGTGCTGATAGCGGCATTTTCACAGCCAAAATTGACACAAGAGATATCACAGGCATCTTAAATCTCGTGCGTACATTTGGGACAACGCGGGTTTTGTCCTCACCGCGCCTCACCGTCATGAACAATCAAACCGCCGTATTGAAAGTCGCGCGCAACGAAGTTTATTTTCTAACTTCAGCCCAGTTTCCAACCAACATAACAACAACAGGCACGACCATTTCCGGTACGCCTATTTTCTCCAGCACGCCTCACACCGTCCCCGTAGGCCTTGTTATGACAGTTCAGCCCGCCATCAATAGCCGAACCAACCGTATTACCATGACTCTGCGGCCTACTATTTCTCGCGTTGTCTCTTATGTAAGCGACCCTTCTATTGCGCTCAATGCCGCAACAGCAGGGGCAACAACAACGATTGAATCGGAAATTCCCGTGTTGGCTGTACGTGAAATGGATTCAGTCTTGCAACTTCAATCAGGTGAAGTCGCTGTCCTAGGCGGGTTGATGCAAGACAGTTCAGAAAACCAAGATCAAGGTGTCCCGCCTTTCGACACGCTCCCACTTATCGGAAATTTTGCCAAATCGCGCAGTAATGACGGCACAACAAGTGAGCTTGTCATTCTTCTGCGCGCAACCATTTTAGAAAATTCTGAACCCGATAGCACTGACAAAGATCTTTATCAGTACTACAACAATGATCCACGCCCCATCCTCCAGCCCAAAACCTAAAAAGGAAAGAACAATGCCTAAGAATAAAAAAAACACAGGATTTACACTCGTTGAAATTTCTATTGTTCTGGTCATCATAGGCTTGATTATTGGTGGTGTTTTGACCGGACAACAAGTTATCCAAAATGCGCGAATATCCAATACGATCAATGGCATTCAGGCCTATCAGGCACAACTTCAAACTTATTCCCAAAATTATGGGGCCCTTCCCGGTGACGACGCAAGCGCCGCTACGCGCTTTGACGGTGTGACGGCCTGTTCTGGCACAGGCTGCGGAGATGGAAAAATTGGAACAAACAACTCCTTTGATGCCGCCTCGGACGCAACAGGCGATGCCGCAGAAAGCCGTCAAGTTTGGGCTCATTTACGTGCGGCTAATCTGGTCAAAAACCAAATATCCGGTAACAATGATACTTCCGTTCAACCCTCAAACCCCTTTAGCGGCATTTATGGTTTTCAAAACGGAACCGAAGATGGTGTCTTTTCAACAACTGTTTTATGTCTGGACAAAGTTCCTTCAACGGCAGCTCAAGCCATCGATTCACGGCTTGATGACGGCGTTAAAGACAAGGGATCACTCCAATCCATTGAAGGTGGAGAAGATGGCGACACAACCTATAAAGAAGACACAATTTATACGCTGTGCATCAGCATGTAAGGCAGGTGCAAGATCAGGTTTCACCCTCGTGGAGATGAGCCTTGTGCTCGTCATTATCGGCATGATTATCCTGATTGTTTTTCCAGCCCTTCAAGCCGTACGCAAAAGCTCACAGCAAAGCCTGACCAACAGCAACCTTGCAACATTAATGCGTGCAAGTGCTGCCTTCGCGCAGGCTAATGGCTGCCTTCCCTGTCCCACGCCAGCAGGAACACTGGGCAACAACTTTGGTCACGTACGCGGTAAATCGGGAGAACCTCTTTGCAGCGATTGTGCTATAGCCGAAGGCGTTGTGCCTTTTGCCTCTTTGGGAATCCCCGCTGCAACAGCCAAGGATGGATGGGGTCGTTGGATCACCCTGCGCATTGATCCGGCATTGGCTATCAATTTCGGCATTGTTCCTCCTACAGCAGCCTGCACCGCCAGTGATGCCCCTCCCTGTCTTTTAGACGCCAGCCAAAAAGGTTTGTGTCAAGCAAACCTTCCAAACACAAGGCGTATCACAGTATCAACATTTGATCCTTTATCTGGAGCGCCGACTATTACTTCTCCGATTGCCATTTTATTCCTGAGCCACGGCCCAAACGGTCATGGCGCGTATAAAACAGGAGTAAGTCAAACCAACACACTGCATGACTATCAAGGCCCGTCCACCGCCTGTTCAACTTTTGGCGGGTTTGAGCGCTGCAACACAGATGATAATGCTTCCTTTGTCGACGCCATACGCACAAATAATCCAAGCAACCCTTTTGATGATTTCCTTCTTTACATGGACCGCAACGCTTTTATTGCTTCGCTCGGAAGCGGCGTTTGCCAAACAACGTGGTGATGATAATGAAAACACGTCTTAAACTTGTCGAAAAGAACGAAGAAGAATCCGAGGATATTCTTGGCAATGTACCTCTTCTTCTTGGCGAAGATCTCATTGAAGAAGGTTTTATCACGCCCGATCAGCTCCGCATTGCACTTCATGAGCAAAAAACCAATCCCAGCATGCTTGGTGCCATTCTTTTACAGTTAGGCTTTGTAGATCAAGACCGTTTAGCTCTTCTTCTTGCACGACGTGCTGGCGTAGAATCTGTTGATCTTGAAACCATCAGAATTAATCCAAAACTTTTACATAAACTTCCTAAGACCGCCGCCAAGCGAAGTCTTTGTCTTCCTTTGAGCCTACGCGGTAACAAGCTTGAAGTTGCTATGGCTGATCCATTCGACATTGTTGGTATGGATGAGATAAAACGGCATTTTCCGCGCTTTGTTGAAATTATTCCACGTGTTGCAAGTCGTGCTTCTATTGAAAATTTAATTGAAACTCTCTATGGCACGACCCATTCAATTGAAGCCATCCTGAAAGAACTTGAAAGCGGCGAAATAAATGAAGATGAGGATTCTTATGAACACCCCATCGTTAAACTGGTCAACACACTTCTTCTTGAAGCTGTCGCGCGTGGAGCTTCGGATATTCATTTTGAACCAGAGCCTCATTTTGTTCGTATAAGATTACGGCTCGATGGAACATTACGCCAAATACAAGCCCTCCATCTGAGCCACTGGGCAGCCCTTTCACATCGACTTAAAATTATGGCCGGTATGAATATTGCCGATACACGCAGCATCCAAGATGGTCGTTTTCAACTTAATGTCAGTAACGCTGAAGTTGATTTTCGCGTCGCCATTATGCCAACCGTCTGGGGCGAAACCATCGCCGTTCGTCTTCTTGACCACAGGCGCTCTCTTTTGCCTCTTGATAAATTGGGCTATAGCTCCTCGGCCCAAGAACGTCTCGACAATATTTCAAAAAAACCACAAGGCATCACTCTTTTCACAGGCCCAACAGGCAGCGGCAAAACCACAACGCTTTATTCTCTTTTACAAAAATTATCGTCAACCGAAGTTCATGTTACAACATTGGAAGAACCTGTTGAGTTTCAACTTGATCTCATTCGCCAAACGTCCATACAAGAAACGCAGGGCCTTGATTTTGCCGCAGGTGTACGCGGCCTTTTGCGTATGGATCCAGACATTATCTTTATTGGTGAGATCAGAGACAGCGAAACCGCTCAAATGGCTTTACGTGCCGCCATGACAGGCCATCAGGTTTATTCCACGCTTCATTGCAATGATGCACTTGGTGCCCTGCCACGGCTCATTGATTTAGGCTTAAACCCGCGCCTTCTTGCAGGCAATCTTAGCGGCCTTGTCGCCCAAAGGTTAGTACGCAAACTTTGCCCAACATGTAAACGCATGCGCCGTGCAACGACAAAGGAATGCCAACTTTTGCGCGTTGATCCTGCCTCTCCGCCATCTCTTGCCGAAGCCAAGGGCTGCGATTTTTGTGATCACACAGGCCTTCAAGGACGCACCGTTATTGCCGAAGTACTGCCTGTCTCTTTAGCTCTGGATGACCTTATCTCTGCCGATAAACCTCGGCCCCAGCTTATGAAAAAGGCGCGGCAAGAAGGTTTTGTGTCCTTGCAAGAAGATGGTATTGCGCGTGTTTTGGCACAAGATATTTCCCTAGCCGAGCTGCATCGCACAGTTGACCTTTCACGCGGAGACGGAACATGAAAGCTTTTACATATCGCGCCGTTCATGCATCTGGAAAACTGCACAAGGGCACTCTCGTTGCCGAAAATGAAAACGAGCTTGTGTCCGTCCTTGGACGCAAAAATCTTGAGCTTATCACCGCCAAAGAAACAAAAAAGCGACCTCAAAATAGGTCGTATAAGAAACAAAAGGATGAAACCAACAAACTGACCTTTATCAATCAGATGGAGGATCTTCTTCGCGCAGGTCTCCCTTTTTTCGAGGCACTAGCTCTCATTTTGGAAACAATTGGCAGCGGCGAAACAAAAGACAGACTCACCACAATAGAATGCTCCGTTCGCGCAGGAAGCTCTCTATCACAGGCCTTTACAGAACAAAACGGCTGGTTTGACCCCATCTCTTTGGCCATTATCGAATCCGGAGAACAAAGCGGTGATCTGAGCGCTACTTTTGAACGCCTGTCTTCTCATCTAAAGAAACAAAAAGAATTTCATCAAACTTTACGTCGCGCCCTTCGCTATCCCCTTTTTCTTCTCTGCGTTGCCACCAGCGTCACCAGTTTTATGATGCTTTGGGTTGTGCCACAGATTGTCGGTTTTCTTCTCAATAATGGTGAAACGCTTCCTCTTGCAACACGCCTTCTTATTATAAGCACCGAAGTTTTTGCTACACTTTGGTGGCTTATCCCTTCGGCGCTTTTGACAATTATGACAGGACTGTTTCTGGCGCGGCTTGTTTCTTCTGCCATAACACGCATAACAGATGGATGGCTTTTGCATCTTCCTTTTCTTGGCCCAATC
>DOBW01000094.1 GCA_003504035.1 Rhodospirillaceae bacterium
AACCTATGATATTGAAGTATGGTTGCCAGGGCAGGACACATATCGTGAAATATCGAGCTGTTCGACCTGTACCGATTTTCAGGCGCGCCGTATGAATGCACGTTATCGTGCGGCTGGAGAGAAAAAGACAGAGTTTGTCCATACGCTTAATGGGTCGGGTGTGGCGATTGGACGTTGCCTTATTGCTGTCATGGAAAATTATCAGAATGCGGATGGGTCAATCTCGATTCCATCTGCCCTTAAGCCCTATATGGGCGGCATTGAGAAAATAGAAGCAATGAGAGAATCATGAAAAACGTCAAAAAAGTTTTGCTTTTGCTTTGTGTAGGAGCCTTCGTTAGTGCTTGCACACTGTTCAAGCCACCAGCCTATAATTTTCCTGTGAGAGAAGGTCTTGCAGCAGGGCAACAAATTACGGTTGGCGTAGATGATAATCTTTACACGATTGCTCAAAAATACGGCGTTAAGCTGAAAGAGATTATTGTTGTTAATAAGATTGAACCTCCTTATCGTGTTAAAGCAGGGGACAGAATCTTTTTGCCAACGCATGCGCAATATAAGGCGCCGCCTTCTTCTGTTTCCGTTTCTCCTTACGAGCAGCCTTTGGCGCAAGATAGTACAAGATGGCTTCCACGTCCCAAAAAGAGGGGAGTCACGACATCCCCTCTGGCTCCTCTTGAGCCATTGAATGAAGACATTGTCGGGGAGTTTGTTGCAGAGGAACCTGCCGTAGAACCTAAGGCAAAACCGAGACCTAAGCTGTTCCGTGCGCCAAGGGCATCAAGCAAGCCTGTGGCTAAGGCGGTTAAGGTGACTAAAGCTCCTGTAAAGATCAAAAAGAAACTACCGCCGCCTCAACCTGGTGTGTTGGCTTTTTCATGGCCTGTACGTGGTACGATCATTTCAGCTTTTGGTCCAAAAGGAAAAGGGCGTGATAATGACGGCATTAATATCGCGGCTCCCAAAGGCGCACCGGTCAAAGCGGCGTCAGCGGGTACCGTTGTTTATGCTGATAACAAAATGAAGGGCTTTGGCAATCTTGTTCTTGTTCGCCATAAGGGCGGATGGGTGACGGCTTATGCACATCTTGAGCGCGTTGTTGTTATGCGGGACAAGAAAATTGCTAAAGGTGCTATGATTGGAACCGTTGGCACAACGGGAGGCGTTGCTTCGCCTCAACTTCATTTTGAAGCGCGCCGTGATGGCAAGCCTGTCGATCCTGAGCTGGTTGTGAGGTAAGCACGCGTGGAAAATTCCTTGTGGATTTTCTATGCCGCGTTGGTTGCTGTTTTTGTTGCTGCGCGGCGGGTTACAAACCAGCATTTTCGGTGGCCAGCCCTTGACCTCGTTTTTGCGACCAAACTTTTCTTGTGTGTTTTCACGCTCCCCTTTCTTTTCTTTATCACGTGGCCAACAAGCCCTTGGTTTTATTTTTTTACCATTCTAACAGGGCCGTTTGCGTATTACAAAGACATGGTTCTTTATGATTTTACGGCGAAATTTGGTGCGGGGGTCGTTACGCGCATTGAACCGCTTAGCGTCCCTCTGGTTTTCATTGCTTGGTTACTATTAGATTTTTCTCTTTTTCAAAAACAAATTGAAATGCCGCTTGTCTTTGCGGGCATTGTTTTGTGCATCGGTGCGGCTACTTTTTTCACGTCTCGGTTGCGTCATTGTTCTGTGAACAAGAAAGTTTTGCGGGCGATGGTGCCCTTGGTCATTTGTTCAGGAATGCTCAATCTTATCGGTAAGGGAAGCACAGAATACATGCCGGATGATAGCAGTGTTCTCGTCTATATTTTTGTGCAATCGGTTATCATTGTTGCGATAAGTGTGTGGCGTCTTGGGATGGCTTCTGCAAAGCAAGTCCTCGTTTTTAAGGACAATAAACTTTTGACGGGAGTCCTTTTCCTCGGCCTAAGTCTTTTTGTTGTTATAGGCCTTCGTATGTTGGCCATAAAAGGCGCTGCCAATCCGGCCTATGCAACATCTGTTATGCTGACAGGACCTTTTTGGGTTTTGCTTTTCAATCGTTTGTTGAAACACAAGGAGGAGGGTAACATAGTCAACGGTATCGGCATTGTGGTGTCCGTTATTCTTCTGGCTTTTTTGGCAACTTTTTATAGGCATTGACCTGCTCCCAAAGTTCGAGCCAATTTGATGTAGAGTCATTGGGGTTGGCTTTCCTTTTTGGAAAAGTCTATAAAGGGTACTTCCTTTTTATTACTGAAGGTAGTGCTTCTAGATGCTCGAAGAAAATCAAGTCTTTCTTGATGATTTTGATCGGTGTTGCCCACTGAAAGATATTGCGTACATCGCAGCCGAGGATAAATGTGTCTGCGCTCGCCTTTTTGAAGATGAAGGGGAAGATCCTCGCCTTCTTTTGCGCGCGGCGCGGCAGTGGCTGAAGGCGGATGCGGCGCGGCGGCTTTTGCTTTTGTCTTCCCATAAGGAAAAACTGAAACAGCTTGCGCAAAGAGCTGGGTTTCTTTTACTCGATGAAGGGCAAACGGAAAAGGGCGTTCCTTTTGTTCTTCTTGGCTATGAGGAAGAAACTTATCAAGAAGCTTTGCGCGTGCAAAATCTGCCTGCTTCTTCGCCCCTTTTGCTGGTGACGAGTGAAACAGTCTTGCACAAGAATTATGGTGGCATAGCTGCTTATATTTTGTACTTATGGCAAGCGCTTGAGGTCAAACCAATTATCTTTAGTAGCTTTCCGCTGCCGTCCAGTGAAGGGGCGGTAGAAGGCTTTAGCTCCTCGGTTCTCGACAGAAATCTTTTGCGCAAAGGGGCGCTTTGGCCGTTGCCGGATGAACCCTCTTTGGCGTTTCTGGATGATGCGATCGAGCTTCTTTTTCTGTATGATGCTATCCGCGTGATTGAAGTGCAGGATTACATTGGCGACGCTTTTCGTTTTTGCCAAGCGAAGCAAGCGGGGCTGTTGCCATCGGGGATATCCCTTATTACGCGCGGTCATGGCAGCCATCTTTATTTAGAAAGAAGTGCGCGCAGCTGGCAGCCGCCTGCGTGTGAAATGCTTCTTCTTCAAGAACGTATAACGATTGAACAGGCGGATTTCTTTGCGCCCGCGTCAACGTATCTGGCCGATCTTTATCGAGCAGCAGGTCTTGCGTTGCCCAGACAAACAACGGTTTGTCCGCTTCCGTATCCGCTCCCAAACAAAAAGCTAGAGCAGGGTGCTCTTGACCGTCTGGTCTTCTTTGGCAAGCCTATTGCTTCTAAAGGCTTTGCTGATTTTTTAGAAGTGCTGCGTCTTTTAAAGGACAAATCCTTCTTTAAAGAAAAGATCAAACATATCCTCTTGCTTGGCGGAGACCTCCCTCCAACAGAAAAGAAACTATTTGATGAATTAGCCAAAGGAAAAACGGTTGAGGCCGCCTTTCTGCCTCATGGTGAGGTGCAAGAAAGACTTGCCGAGATTGGGCCGTGCTCTCTCGTCCTTTTGCCCTATCCACGAGATAATTATCCCGTGTCTGTTTTAGAGGTTATGGCTGCAGGCGGGCAGCTTTGCGCCTATCAAAGCGGTGGCATTCCAGAGATGATCCCTCAGGTTTTTCACGATTTTCTTTTAACGTCCCCCTCACCAAAGGCTTTGGCTGCGCGTATTGAAGATCTTTTTTTAATGGACGAAAAGGCGCGGCGAGCAAAGTTGCAAGCAGCGCAAAAAGAAATTTGGGCTAGGCAAAAGAAGATCAATGACAGGCAGGGGGCGCTTTATGCCTCTTTTATAGCCCCGCCTTCTGCCCCGCCTTCTGCCATGCCTTCTGTCAGTGTCGCGCTTTTTATGAACGGGGAGTCAAAGGAGGCCGCTCGTCCTTTGCTTGACGCGCTGGCGGCCCAAACGCAAAGTCCTGCGCAGCTTTTCTTGATTGATGGAGCGGAAGAGGGGACAGAAGAAAAAACAGAAGATTTACCTTTTCCTTGCTGTTGTCTTGAAGCTAAGGATCTTCTTGCCTTTTGCAAAACGCCTGTGCTTGTTCGGCTTCGGGTGGGAGGGCTGTTGCCAGAGCCGACTTGTCTGGCCTCGCTTGTCGCTTGTTTTGCTCAGGAAAAAGAACCTTGCGTGGCAACGGCCGGAAATGTTGCTTTTCTTGAAGGGGACAGGCCATCTTCTTGGCGAGATGGGGTTCTTGCTGTTCCTTTGGGTAGTGCGGGGCTTATCAGTCATAAGACAAATACTTTGGGGCCATTTGAAGCTGCTTTTTCTGTAGCGCAGCTTAAAAAATGTTTGGTTCATTCGGAAGCGTTGGCAGAAGAAGACCCCCATCTTTTCTATGCTAAGCTTTTTTACAGGGGCGGTACTTTTGCGGTTTGTCCTTCTATTCTGTGGGCCTCTTTTTCGAAGGCAGAGCTGGTGGTGCGTTCTTTTGACGAACAGGAACGCTTTGCCCAAGAAGCGCCGCCTTTGGGTGCTTGGGAACAAACGCGATTGCAGGCGCTTTTGTTCCAGCAAGAAAAGAAAGAGACAAGCTTCACACCTGTTTCTGCTTCTTTTGATCTTAAAAATTTGCTTGCTGGTCTTGTGCGTATCAGGGAAAAGGCGCCAAAAGGGCGCGTTCTTTTTGAAGCTACAGGGCAAGATGCGCTTTGGAAAAAACGTGGG
>DOBW01000212.1 GCA_003504035.1 Rhodospirillaceae bacterium
AGAAACTTTTCTTTGGGCTTTTGCATCCAGTGTGCTTGTTGCAATAAGATCCAATCGGTCAAGCTCATAAAGATCATGCAAGCCCAACATGGAAAGAAGATGACGTCGCATGGCATTGCTCGCTTTATGGTCCAAGAAAGCCATTTGCTGAAAGGGCGGCGCGTGAGATAAAAAATGAAGTTTAGTGCCCTGCATTTCTTTAAATAAAGCGTAAGAAACAACATGCTGATCACGAAGCGTGTAAAGCATACGGTTAATTAGTTTTTCTAACGCGTCTCGATGTTGATGAAGGTAATAGGTTGGCCTTCTTTGTGCGAGAATAAGGCCTAAAACTTCGCGATAAATTTTTGCCTTACGGCGTAAAGAAGCAGGATCACTTTCCGGTAAGTTCAATCCTACTTTTACTTCCTTCAACCTGCGGCCAAACCAAACCCAAAGGCCATCACCTAAACTATTAATTTCGCCAAATCCTGAGCGGGCACTAAGCGGCGTATTATTTAGATAATCGAGTATAATCTTGTGACGCGCAGCACGTGTGTCTGGCCCATCAATATAAACACGTAAACTTCCAGAAATAATTTGACGAAGTTTTTCTATTGGAGATCCCGTTTGCCCATCAGGAGAAAAACGAAATTTTTCAATCTGCGTTGCCAGTGTGCTACCTCCACCAAGATTAACGCTAGGTACAAAATATTTTAAAGCCTGCCCAAATGCCGCATAAGCAAAGCGGTCCCACTCAATCACAGGGTTGCGTGTTGTCTTGCCAGGACGAAGCAGTTCACGATTTTCAATAAAAAGAAGCGTATCAATCAATAATGGAGGAATGCTGTCAAAATCAGGAAAAACATGGCTTGGAAAGCATGCGCGATAAAGTTTTGTCTTCCCCCGAGCCTTGATCAACAATCCCGCTGTCGCTTTTGGGCGATAAATGGGATAGATGCCTTCATGAATAAGTTTCTTATACTCATTGGAAGCGCGCATTTGATGGGTGACGTCATAGCCTTCTTCTTGAAGAACTTTAATGAAAAAAGGCAGATAGCTATAGCCTAGCCTCTGGTTATAAGGACCGGTTTCAGGAACATAAAAATCAGGATCGGTGCCAGCTTCTTTTTTAAACGTAATTTTGCTCGCCATTTCAGAAAAATATTCTGACTGAAACTTTGAATGACGGATTTCCTCGCCTGCAAAGAATCCGATAACGCTACCAAAACCAATCACCAGAGCAAGAGGAATAAGCCAAAAAACTTCCCTGCCGCGCATCCTATAGGGCCGATAGGCCTTCATTTTTTGCTTTTTGAAAGCCGGTGCTTTTTTTTTCTTCTTGTGTGGAAAGAGAGAAATCACGCGGGAATCCTTAAATTTTCAAAAGCTCATACAGTCGCGCCACAAGGTCGCCGCGCTCAACCTCAAACTGAGCGTGGTGAACAA
The DNA here is from genome assembly GCA_003504035.1 of Rhodospirillaceae bacterium. GTDB lineage: Bacteria > Pseudomonadota > Alphaproteobacteria > UBA9219 > UBA9219 > UBA9219. The sequence goes on from DOBW01000212.1 coordinate 1,429, forward strand.
GATCTTTGACCTGCACAACACCTGCTTCACTTTCTCTTGAACCAATTAAAAGGGCTAAAGGGATATTCTTTTTATCTGCATATTTAAGCTGCTTATCAAGCTTGGATTGTTCAAGATAATTCTCGACAGAAAACCCTTCTTTGCGCAAAGTTGCCGCCAATTCGAGATAATCTGGCGCGAGCGAGGCATCCATTTGCGTAATGAGAATATGAATCTTATGAGGCGCTGGCGGCAAGAGATCGACGGCTGCAAGTTGTTCGTACAAACGCGTAAGCCCAATCGACATCCCAACACCGGGGAGTTTTGATTTAGTGTAATAGCCCGCCAGATTTTCATAGCGCCCACCAGAACACACGCTGCCAAAGGCGTGATGATCGTCAATAAGCGTTTCATAGACAGTTCCCGTATAGTAATCGAGCCCCCGTGCAATCGCGAGATTAATGCAGGTGCGCGCTTCATCAACGCCCAGCGCACGTAATGAAGCCACCATTTTCGTAAGCTCGTTTCGACCTTCAAGAAAAATGGGATGCGTTTCATCCCTCGCATTCAACGCCGCCAATATGTCATCCTTGCTGCCTTTAAGCGCAACAAGAGCAAGTAAGCTATCAACTTTTTCAGCGTCCAGCCCTAAAGCGATTAAAGCCTCCCGCACTTTGGCAGGGCCGATTTTATCGAGCTTGTCAATTTCTCGCAGAATTAATTTTTGTTTTTCAGAATCTTCCATGTCCCACGCGCTTAAAAGACCTAAAAGAATTTTGCGATTACTAAAGTGAATGGTGAACCCTTTGATGCCAAGCTCAGTAAAGATCTCAACAATGATAGCGGGAATTTCGGCATCATAAGCTGTATCAAGTTTATCTTTTCCAATGACATCAAGATCACATTGATAAAACTCACGTGACCGGCCACGCTGGGCGCGTTCGCCGCGATAAACGCGCTGCATCTGATAGCGCCTAAAAGGAAACGCTAAATTGCGTTCATGCTGCGCAACATAACGCGCAAGCGGCACCGTCAAATCAAAACGAAGAGCAAGATCAGGATCGCGTCCCTGCTTTAAAGCTCCTGTTGATTGAACAAAATAAACCTGTTTTTCCGTCTCACCGCCTGATTTTGTGAGCAAAACATCCTTCACCTCAAAAACAGGTGTTTCAACAGGGACAAAGCCAAAGCTCTCATATCCGCGACGAATGACATCCATCATATGCTGAAAAATGACTTGTTCGCGGGGAAGAAGCTCCACTGTGCCGGCAGGTGTACGAGGTTGGATTAAGGACATGGTAAAAACTCAATTATATAAGAAGAAAAAGTTATATAGTCATTCCACTTAAGAATTACCTATGGCTGCAAATCACCTTTCGACAAATCTCGCTTGCGCACGTATGTTTTTGGGGTGACTACTCTGCGCTTCGCGCAACCGTGACTACCCCTTACGTACGCTTACGCAGCTCAATTTGACAAAAAGCAATTTTCGCCTATAGGGAATTCTTAATTGAAACGACTATAGCGAAAGCTAGAG
>DOBW01000059.1 GCA_003504035.1 Rhodospirillaceae bacterium
AAGATGATGCGGATATTGCTCTTGTGATGGATAAGGGCCTTGTTCCTCTTTTGCAGAAAGCGGAAATCAAGGCTGCTATCGTCATGGAAGGGATAGAGGTCCCGTCTTCCATTCGTGCGGCTATTGTCGTGGGGCGTTCTCGTTTGGCGATGGCCAAGCTTAATCACCTTTTTGAGGAACATGTTGAGGTCGCAAAAGGTGTGCACAAGACAGCCATTTTAGAAGAAGGCGTTGTTCTTGGCAAAGACGTTGCTATTGGCGCGATGAGCTACATTGCGGCAGGCGCTGAAATTGGAGATGGCACCATCATTCATCCACAGGTGTATGTGGGGCCTCAGGTTGTTATTGGTCCCGAAGGTTTGATCTATTCCGGCGTGCGTATAGGCGCGCGCGTTAAAATTGGGGCGCGGTGTATTCTCCATTTTAATACATCTATTGGTGCGGATGGTTTTAGCTTTGTCACGCCGGAAGTCGGCAGTGTCGAGACAGCCAAAGCGACCGGAAAAGTCGGTGAGGCTTATAACGTGTCTTTGGTGCGCATTGCGTCATTGGGCGCGGTTGAGCTAGGCGATGATGTTGAGGTTGGTGCCAATAGTTCTATTGATCGCGGCACGATCATTTCAACATCTGTTGGCAATGGCACTAAGATCGATAATCAGGTTCAAATTGGCCATAATGTGCGCGTGGGTGAAAATTGCATGCTGTGCGGACGCGTTGGTATTGCCGGGTCGGCGACGCTGGGGGATCGTGTTGTGTTAGGCGGGGCAACGGGTGTGGCTGATCATGTAACAGTCGGAGATGATACCGTTTGCATGGCGATGAGCGGTATTGCAAGAAGTCTTCCCCCCCGTTCTTTGGTTGGGGGAACGCCGGCTAGGCCGCGTAAAAAGATGATCGAAAATATGTTCAATTTGAGCAGAATAAAAGCGCTTATCAAGAAAATAGAGGCGCTTTCTAGCCGCGTGGAAGCGCTAGAAGATCAAAAACTTGAAGATTAGTCTCTAGTTTTTCAGCTCTGGCCCATTAGCTCTGGCCCCTTAGCTTTGATCGTCTTTTTCTTTTGGCTCTAGCTCAATCGCGCCTTTAACATCAAGACTGTCTTCGCCAAGCTCGCCCGCATCTTCGATAATCGAATCATCATCTGCGTCAGTTTTGTCGACAGCGATGTTTTCCAAATCTTCTTCCGGCGTAGGTTTTGGCTTGACAGTTTTTTCTTCGATTGGCGCACGTGCTCGCCGCGATTTGCTAAGCGTTTCCGGTGCTATTGCCGTTCCGCAGCTTGGGCATACGGGCGGTTTTTTCTTCATGTCATAATAACGCGCAGCGCAATTTGGACAGATTCTTTTTAATCCCCATTCAGGTTTCGTCACCGATCAGATCCTCCTTATAGGAAAACGGCTATTACTTTGAAGGCGTTGTCATCTGCCATGATTTATAGAATCTGTCAACAATCAGAAATTTGAGGTAGTGTTTCAAATGATGCTTTGTCTTATAAGGAAAGCCATGAAAAACGCAAAAAAACAACCTTTGATCCTTAAATCTGGCCGTTGCGGAGCGTTGCGGGGGGAGGTTTCCGTCTCTGGAGATAAAAGCATCTCTCACCGCGCTGTTATGTTGGGGAGCATAGCCCACGGAGAAACTCTTATTTCTGGTCTTTTGGAAGGTGAAGATGTGCTTTCCACGATGGCGGCGCTACGGGCTTTGGGCGTAGAAATAGCCAAGGAAGAAGGCGTTTGGAAGGTTCAAGGCGTGGGGCTGGATGGTTTAAAAGAGTCCAGAGCCGTTTTGGATATGGGTAATTCTGGTACGTCAGCGCGGCTTTTAATGGGGCTTTTGGGGGCGCGTCCCTTTACGAGTCATTTTACAGGGGACGCTTCTTTGTGCCGAAGGCCGATGGGGCGTGTCATCACGCCATTGATGCAGATGGGGGTAGAATTTTCGTCCACAGAGGGGAATCGACTGCCTTTGGAGGTCAAGGGGCCAGCGCAGGCAAAGGCGATAGACTACGCGCTCCCTGTGGCCTCTGCGCAGGTAAAATCAGCCGTCCTTTTCGGTGGGCTGAGTGCGCAAGGGACAACCCGCGTGATTGAGCGCATCCCTACGCGCGACCATTCCGAGCGTATGCTGTGCCACTTTGGGGCTGATTTACACATTCAGCAGGAAGATGGCGCAGAAATTATCTCGATAAGGGGCGGTACAGCCTTAACGGGGCAGAAAATTGATGTTCCCGCCGATATAAGCTCGGCAGCGTTTCCGATGGTGGCGGCTTGCTTGCACGAAGGCTCTGAGGTGAGACTTAACCACGTTGGTATGAATGAGCGTCGTGTGGGGATTGTTCAGTCTTTGATCGACATGGGCGCGTCCATAGAGATAATCAATCCGCGTGATGTGTGCGGTGAGCCTGTGGCTGATTTGGTGGTGCGGGGAGGAAAACTCAAAGGCGTAACCATTCCGGCCAGTAGAGCGCCAAGCATGATTGACGAGTATCCTGTTTTGGCCGTAGCGGCGGCTTGCGGCGAAGGAACCTCGCGCTTTTTGGGCTTGTCAGAATTGCGGGTGAAGGAGAGCGATCGTTTGACGCTTATGGCGCAAGGGTTGCGTGCTGTGGGCGCTTCGGTGGAGGTGCGGGGCGATGATCTTATCATTCATGGAACCGGCATGCCGCCGCGTGGTGGTGCGTTGATAAAAACTGCGCTGGATCACCGTATTGCGATGAGCTTTTT
>DOBW01000089.1:0-4843 GCA_003504035.1 Rhodospirillaceae bacterium
AGAATGTTAAGAGACCATGTATTGATAGCTGTTTTTGTCCATGTGAAGGTCATGTCATGGTCGCCGCCGATATCATCATAGATCTCGATCGTAGACGGAGATGACTCGAAGTTGATGGCAGCACTGGAGGGAAGGTTGGCTGCGTATTCGAGTATGCTTGTTCCGACTGGATTATCGAGCAGATCAGAAATTTGAATAGCACCAACTGAAGAACTGTCAACGACGCCAGCCGAGTCAACGGTATAGCCTGTCAGATAATAGTTCCCCGAATTAACAAGATAACCATTTTTATCAAGGGCGAAATCACCGGCACGTGTGAAGTAGGTTGTGTTGCCGAAGGTTGCTAGGCCATCTGCGCCAACAATAGCCGCGCGGACTGGAAAATAACCTGATCCTGAAATGGCCAGCGATGTTGCACTTGAATCTTCAGAAATTGTTCCTTGCTCGCCATTTGAATAATAAGGCGTTGCGCTGACACCACCGGGATCATTCACGGTTGAGCTTGATTGCGTAACAAGACTTTCAAAACGCGTTCCGATACCTTTGTATCCGGTGGTCTGAGAGTTAGCTAGATTGTCTGAAATATTACCAATGGAGGCGGACTGGGCGGCAAGACCGCCAACGGCGACTTGCAGGGCTGCATAAAGGGACATATCAAACACCTCATAGTTGAGACGCGCGACCACGATGAGCTGCGCAAGAAAAAATCAAAGATCTATGACCTACTCAGCAAGAGGCGTGCCAAGCTCTTTTTGTGAGTGTTTCCGTCAAAAAAAAAGAGTTTTTGGGGAAGGGAGAGTCTGCCTCAGGGCAAATTTTTCCGCATAGACAGGAAAGAATCGGGCCTACTCTTGACAGGAAGCGTAGAACTAAAGTAGAACATTGGGTGTACAGATATGCTCTTTGTTCTCCTCGTTTTCTTTTAGAAGAGGCCCGTTATGTTAACACGTAAACAAAAGGAACTCCTTCTTTTTATCCGCCAAAGCCTTGCTCAGGAAGGAGTAACACCTTCTTTTGATGAGATGAAGGTGGCTTTGGGCTTGCGGTCAAAGTCGGGGATTCACCGCCTTATCACAGGTCTTGAAGAGCGTGGTTTTATCAAGCGCTTGCCGCATCGTGCCCGTGCGCTTGAGATTTTGCGTGGACCGGAAGATCTTGAAGAAAAAAACGGTTTTGTCGGAAAGAAGGCTAAGAATTTTGTGCAGAATGTCGCCCAAAATCTTTCTTCTGCGTTTGAGCTTCCTTTTTATGGCCGGATTGCCGCCGGAACGCCCATTGAAGCCATTAGTGAGCCGCAGTCTCAGGTGGAGATTCCGCCTTCCCTGCTTGCCAATTCGAAGGGCGGGCTTTCTGGAGAGCATTATGCGCTGGAAGTTTCCGGAGATTCCATGATTGATGCGGGTATTATGGATGGCGATCAGGTGGTTATTCGTCAGGCCGATACGGCTGAAAATGGAGCCATTGTTGTGGCACTTGTCGATGATCACGAGGCGACACTTAAATATTTGGAGCGCCGCAAAGGGGGATTAGCCCTTGTTCCGGCCAATGAAGCTTACGAAACCCGTGTTTTGGATCCTTCCCGCGTAAAGGTTCAGGGTAAGCTGGTCGGCCTCGTACGGAAATACTAAGGGTCTGGTGAAATTTAGGGCACCTTATGTTAAGGTAAGTCCCTATGAAGAAACAGAAAAACCGCTATTACAGCAAGGCACATATAGTCGTTTTAATTAAGAATGGGACAGATGGCGAAAATTGTTTTTGTCCAGCATCGCTGCGTAAGCATACGTTGTGGTACGTGCGCAAACGATGCGCAGACAAAGGCCATTTGCAGCCCTGTCCCATTCTTAAGTAAAATGACTATATTACGGAAAGCAAATTCAAGCATCTTTTGCGGTGCTTTGCACTTGATTTAAATGCCTATGAAGCGGCCCCGCTGACCAGCATTGCTATTCTACTTATATCTCTGCGGAAAAGCCTACTTGAAACAGGCTCTAATAATTTCAGCCCCTTGCATTAACCCTATTCAATTGCTTTACCTCTTATGATCCAAAATCTTTAATCAAATTAAATTGGAAAGACTATAAAGAACAAAGGTTTCTTAATCTCCTAGGAGTAAAAGCGTCCTATGCATATTGGTATCGATCTGGGCACCTCCAACAGCACCATCGCAGGAATAGAAGATGGCGTTGCTCGTGTTTTTCGTCCCGCTGATGGTGGTGAGGCGTTGCCTTCTGTTATCTATATAGATAAACGCGGTCATCATCTTTACGGCAGGCGCGCTTATGACCAAGCGTTAATTTCTCCGGAAAATGTAGCGGCTGGCTTTAAGCGCCTTATGGGAACAGCAACACCTATCGAAATTGAAGGCGCTGATGTAAAACTAACACCAGAAGAGTGTTCAGCAGAAATTATGCGTCAGCTATTGGGCCAAGCCTCCACAGAAACAGGCCTTGATTCTTTTGAAGGCGCTGTTGTTGCCATTCCCGCTTCTTTCAATCAGATGCAAGCCGAAGCAACACTCCGTACGGCGCAACTAGCTGGATTAAAGCAAGTTGATCTGATTCAAGAACCTATCGCGGCAGCGCTTGCCGCTATGGCAGGGGCTAAACGGTCTGGCAAATTTTTAATTTACGATCTTGGCGGTGGCACCTTCGATCTCGCCCTTGTTGAATCCACGGATGGCAAAGTCAAAATTCTTGCGCAGCAAGGCGTCAATATGCTGGGCGGTCGTGACTTTGATCGCTTGATTGTCTCTGAAATTGTGCGGCCATGGCTTATGGCCAATTTCGATTTGCCTAATACGTTCTTGCGCGACCCACTTTACCGCCGCCTGCATCGCATTGCTTTGTTAGCCGCAGAAAAAGCAAAGATAGACCTCTCTGCACTTGAAGAAGCAGCTATTTTTGCTTCAGACGATGAAGTCCGCTTGATGGATCAAAGCGAAACTGAAATCTTTCTTGATGCCCCCATTACGCGAGCTCAATTTGAAGAACTTATCCGCAAGCCAATTGAACAAACAATCTCTCTCATCCGTAGTATTTTAGAAGAAAACGATCTTACACCAGACGCTATTGACCGTATCGTCTTTGTCGGCGGACCAAGCCGGATTCCGCTTGTCCATCGCCTCGTTGTTGAATCTTTGGGCATTGAAGCTGACCTAAAAACAGATCCTATGACCGCAGTTGCCGAAGGTGCGACCTATTATGGTGAGAGCCGAAACTGGAGCCTCGACGAAGAAAAGAAAGAACTAGAAACAGCCCCTTCTGGCAAAAACGAACGCAAAGAAAACGAAGAGCTTGCACAAGAGGAAGATGAGCCCACCCTTTATTTTGATTTTGATTTACGCACCTCCAACGATAAAACAACAATTTTCATCCATGTCGAAGGGCCAAGCGGTGGACGTAAAATTCAACTGCACACTGAGGCGTGGGATTCAGAAATTTTAGAGCTTAAAGACGGACTTGAAATTACCGTACCCTTGGATGATGTTGGCGAAACTCTTTTTGACGTATGCGTCTTAAGCTCTTCAGGCGCCGCCATCGAAGAGCATGCACAAACACTTACCATTACGCGTCTGGTTGCCGAACCCATCGCTGTTCCTGCAGCACATTCTATCGCCGTTAAAGTTCGCCAATCCCCACAAGCTGAAGAAAACTCGTTCCTGTTCCTTGTCGAAAAAGGGGACAATCTTCCTGCAAAAGGCGAGATCAATTTAAAAAGCGGCGCCAACCTTGAATCCGGAAGTCCTGGCTTTATTGGCTTCGAAGTTTTTCAAGTTGAGTTTCCTGAGTGCATCGAAGTTAATTTATGCGTAGGCCTTTTCCGCATTGATGGAACAGACCTGCCCGAAGGACACACCATTGCCATGGGTGATCCCATTATCTTTTCATGGCGCATGAATGAAAGCGGCATCCTGCAAGCTTCCGTAAAACTTCCTGCCAGCAAACTTGAACTTAAAGCACCGCGCTTTTACGCGCCCCAAGCCGGTCAAATTTCTTACGAAGGCACCAGCGGTGAAGCCTTTACAAAAGCCATACTGGAGCGCGCCGATGAAGCATGGGGTGATTTGGCCGCAGCCGTAGGGCCTATGGCAGGACCTGAAATTGGCCTTTTAAAAACACGCCTCAACGAACAATTTGAAATATTGGAAGAGTCGGCAAGCGATGCAGAAATAATGCGTCGCATTTCAGAAGACGCCCGCTTCATTCGGCAAGACGTCGTTAAATTAGGTCAAAAATATACACCGGCTTTGCTCCAAAGACAGCTTGGCAAACTCCAAGCCCTTTTTAATCGCGTCTGTCGCGGTAAAGCCAAAGAAAAAGAAAACGAGACCTTTGATGCTTTGGCCGATGCAGCTCAAAAAGCAATCGACAGCGGCACAGAAAAAACTTTTCCTCAAGCAGCGTTCTCTCTTGCCAAAATGCGGCACCTTTTCCTATCCGTTGCTTGGCAAAATCCGGCCTATGTTCGCGCTTGGTTTTATAAGCTATCGCAGGAATCTTGGCTTTTTGCGGATCAAAAAGCCTTTCAAGCAATGGTCGAAAAAGGGAAACAAAAAAGCGACGATTCTGAAGCCTTGCGCGATATTGTTTTTCGTTTACTTGAGGCGCGTGTTGCCTTAAGCGCAAGCGACGCCGTTAACGATCTAGCAACAATTATAAAAGAGTAACCTTTCGCTAACCCGTCTGCGACATAATGTTTACGTTATGAAACAGCTAAAAATCAAGGAGTTCATTCCCATGAATGATTTTTCTTTCGAGACTCTTTCTCCAGAAGCTTCGCGTCCCTTTCTCAGCAAAATTGCGCAAGATCTTCTCCCTATTAGTGTGCCAGCAGAAAAAACACT
>DOBW01000089.1:4921-5654 GCA_003504035.1 Rhodospirillaceae bacterium
GTGCGCTATCTTCTTTATAAATCAGGTGAGCTCACCATCATGAACTGGACCAACGAGCCCATCTATGAGGTCAATGAAAAAGCGCCTATCAAACTTGATAGAAAGACCTTGATTCCTTATGCCAAATTCTTTTTCCACTATGTGCGCGGACAATTAGGCCGGTTTATTATTGTTGAAAAACCCGAAGATGTGCCTTGGCTTGAAGAAGCAACAGACAAAGAAAAAGCAGATGTCGAGAAAAACTTGATGGAGGTTACCTATAAAGGCATTGGGCGGGACAATCTTTTTACACTCACAGCCACCGTTGTGTTTAAAAATGCCCTGTTCCACACGGACATCAAAGTAGCGCCTTATGAAACGGAAGTTTTTGATCCAGAAATTGGGGCGCCCGAACAATTCACAATCGGTCAAATGAAGCTCACTAACGAAGACCTTATCTTAGAGGAGCTCAACATCCCCGTTGATCCCCCACCGGGTGAGTTTGGTTAGGAACGTAACGCCGCTTACGGAAAAGGGATGATGCGAATTGTGAATCCTTTTTCTGGCAAAAACCACGCATGAACACCTTTGATGATGGCTTTTTTAGCCTGTGTCGAAATGGTGCCCTACGATGGCCCCTATTTATAAGGCAACAAATCAGTAAATTAAGATGGGAAACAGCCTTGTTGGTTAACGTTGCCTACACGCAAAAACGTGGGGTATTGGGTGATTGTATCAGGCTTTCTTTATTTTG
>DOBW01000044.1:0-533 GCA_003504035.1 Rhodospirillaceae bacterium
CGGTGTCACCATTCACACGAAGGATTGTGAAACGCTGGAGGCTTTTCGCGATATGCCAGAGCGCTGGATTGATGTTTCTTGGGGCGCTGGACATGGCGTAGAGGCTATTATGGTGGGGCGCTTGAATATAGCTTTGATGGATAAGCCAAATACTTTAGGGGCGCTTACAACGATTATTGGCAAGAATAACGGAAATATTATAAATATTAAGATTGTAAATAGAGATGCAGACTTGTTCGAAATATTACTGGATATTGAAGTGAGAGACACGAGCCATTTGGTTGATATTATAGCTTCTTTACGTTCCCACCGTGTTGTTCATTCCGTAGAGCGTGCCAAAAGCCGTTAGAACCTAATTGTTTGGTGCCTGACCCACAAAATCTAGTTGGTTTCACTGCTGAAGGGCACTATGCTTCAGCCTATGAGTAATAAAACAATATATATAGCCTCTGACCACAGAGGGGTTCAGCTCAAGTCCATGCTTTTCTCATGGATAAAAGAGAATGGTTTTGACGCTGTTGATTTAGGGCCTT
>DOBW01000044.1:607-5782 GCA_003504035.1 Rhodospirillaceae bacterium
GGCATTCTCATTTGTGGCACAGGTCAAGCCATGACGATGACGGCTAACCGGTACGCGCATCTTTGCGCGGCGCTTTGCCTGAATAGTTTTATGGCGCGTTTGGCCCGTCAGCATAATGATGCAAACGTCTTGACGTTGGGGGCCGATCTTGTCGGTGAAGGGCTTGCGCTCGATATTACCGAAACTTTTTTGAAAACAACATTTCTTGGCGAGCATTATGCCGATAGATGCAAGATCCTTTCGGATCTTGGTGGATTGTAGGGGGGGAGTAAAAAATGAATCAGAACCAATCGTTTTTCTTTGAGTCGCTTGAAAGCCGCGATCCAGAACTTTTTGAATCAATTAAAACGGAGCGCGCACGTCAGCAAAATAATATTGAGCTGATTGCTTCAGAGAATATCGTTTCCCGCGCTGTGTTGGAGGCGCAAGGTTCTGTTCTGACCAACAAATATGCCGAAGGCTATCCGGGGCGGCGTTATTATGGCGGTTGTGATAAAGTTGATATCGCCGAAAGATTGGCTATTTCACGTGCGTGCAAGCTTTTTGATTGCGCGTTTGCCAATGTGCAGCCTCACTCAGGCGCACAGGCTAATGAAGCTGTTTTTCTCGCGCTCTTGCAGCCGCATGATACGATTATGGGACTTTCTATGGCGGCGGGGGGACACCTCACGCATGGGGCGAAGGTCAGCATGTCGGGCAAGTGGTTTAATTCCATTACCTATGGCGTCAACAAGGAAGATGCGCGCATTGATATGGAAGAGGTTGCTCGTCTTGCCCGTGAGCATAAACCTAAACTGATTATTACAGGCGGTTCGGCTTATCCGCGTGTGATTGATTTTGCGGCTTTCCGCAAAATTGCAGATGAGGTTGGTGCTTATCTGATGGTGGATATGGCGCATTTTGCAGGCCTTGTGGCAGGCGGCGTTTTTCCTTCGCCTGTGCCGCATGCGCATATCACAACGACAACAACACACAAAACTTTGCGCGGGCCGCGCGGTGGCATGATTTTATCGAATGATCTTGATCTGGGTAAAAAAATAAATTCTGCTGTCTTTCCAGGTCTTCAAGGCGGGCCTTTGATGCATGTGATTGCGGCCAAGGCTGTGATGTTGGGCGAAGCTCTGGATCCTTCCTTCAAGAAATATGCTCAAGATGTTGTTGCCAACGCCAAGACCCTTGCGCAGCGTTTGGTTGAACATGGTTTGGATATTGTCTCTGGCGGTACAGACAGCCATTTGTTGCTTGTCGATTTGCGTCCTAAAGGGTTGACGGGGAAGGCTGCGGATAAGAGCCTCGAAGCGGCGGGCATCACGTGTAACAAAAACGGTATTCCTTTCGATCCATTACCACCGGCGGTGACGTCAGGTATTCGTTTGGGTTCTCCTGCTGCGACAACGCGCGGCTTTGGTCGCGCAGAGTTTGAACAGGTGGGCGATTTAATTGCAGAAGTTCTCGATGGTCTGGTGCAGGCCGGTGAGGGCGGTGATAATTCAGCTGTTGAAAAAGACGTTTCTGGCCGAGTGATTGAATTGTGCCAAAAATTCCCCATATACGAATGAGGTGAATCATGCGTTGTCCTTTTTGCGGTTTTGAAGATACACAAGTGAAAGACTCCCGCCCGACGGAAGATAATGCCGCTATTCGTCGTCGGCGTGCTTGTCCTAATTGTGATGCCCGTTTTACAACTTTTGAACGTGTCCAGCTTCGTGAGATTTCTGTGATTAAAAATGATGGGTCGAAGAAGCCCTTTGATCGCGACAAGCTAGAGCGTTCGATGCGTATTGCGCTTCGTAAAAGGCCTGTCGAGGATGAAAAGTTGGAACAAGTTATCAATACGCTTGTTCGTCAGATGGAAACGACAAGCGAAGGCGAAATGTCAACCAGACAGATTGGCGAATTGGTGATGGAAACATTGCGGCGTCTCGATCATGTTGCCTATGTGCGCTATGCGTCCGTGTATCGCGATTTTAGAACGCCGGGTGATTTCAACGAATTTGTTGATACGCTCAAGCAAGATGATAAGGAATAGGGGGATTTATGCGCCGTTTGCTAGAAACCGCTCTTGTGGCACTCATTGTTGTGTGTGCTGCGCATTTCTTGTTACTGAATGAGACGAAAAATACTGGTGTTGTAAAGGAAAGCGTTCTTGAGCGCGTCACAAGGACAAAAAAACTGAAATGTGCTTATTGGCTTTGGCCTGATCTGGTTGAACGTGATCCGAACAGTGGCGCGATGAATGGGCCAATCGTGGATATCATCAAAAAAGTTGCAGAGGATTTGAATGCCGAAGTTCAATGGACAGCGGAGGCCTCGATTGATTCTTATGTGACTCTTCTAAATTCAGGGAAAGTCGATGCTGTTTGTGGGCCGCTTACTCCTGGACCTTTTCTGCGGGCTCATGCCCATTTTGTTGCGCCTGTTTTTTATTCGAGTTCCGATGTTTATGTTCAGTTTGGAGAGAAAAAATTTGAGTCTTCGCGTGAAGATATGAACGTGCCAGAAGTTTCTTTTTTGTCTTTGGATGGCGCGGCGACGAAATATTTTGCGATGACGTTTTTTCCGAAGGCTAAGCATAATGCTCTTCCTGCTGTCGTGGGGGCGGGTCAGCCCTTGTTGGATGTCCAAAGCGGTAAGGCTGATGCGACAATCTCTGAGCAACTGGTGGCGGCGCGCTTTTTGGAGCGCAATCCTAACTCCTTGATGAGGTTGCGCTGGAACGACAAACCTCTTATCACGTTAGGCGTAACGCCGTTCGCAACGAAGTTTGATGACGTTATTTGGGCAAATACACTTGACAATATCATCAAGGATTTACTGGATTTTGGCGAGGTTGAAAAGATTTTGTCGGAACATGGCCTCGTTGCGGGTGTACATTATTCTCCCATAGCTTCGCCCTATCAGATACAGCCTTAGAAGGGCGCATTCATGTTCACCGGTATCATCACAGATGTAGGCACCGTTAAAGTCATCGATAAAAAGGGCGACTGGATTGTCCAGATAGAATCCTCGGCTATTCTGGATCATTTGGTTCTGGGCGCTTCGGTGGCGTGCAGCGGAATCTGTCTGACAGTTATCTCCAAGACTGATCGTTCCTTTGATGTGCAGCTTTCCTCCGAGACGCTTGAAAAAACAAATGCGCAAAAATGGGGCGTGGGCACATCCCTTAATTTGGAGCGTGCCTTGCGCTTGGGAGATGAGCTAGGCGGGCATATGGTCACGGGGCATGTCGATGGTTTGGCGCGTGTCCTTTCATGCGATCAAGAAAAAGAGTCGCTTCGTTTTCGTTTTGAGGTTGAAGGGTCTTATGCCTCTTATATTGCTACCAAAGGCTCTGTTGCACTGGACGGGATTTCTTTGACGGTCAATGAGGTTGAAGGTAATGTCTTTGGTGTGAACATTATTCCCTATACGCAGCAGCACACAACTATGGGCAAGATAAAAGTTGGCGACCATATGAATCTCGAGATTGATCTGATGGCGCGTTATGTTGCGCGTAGGCTTGATGTGCAGGACGATAATTTATGAAAATAGCCTCCACAGAAGAAATTCTAGAAGAAGCCAAGGCGGGTCGTCTTTTTATTCTGGCTGATGATGAAAGGCGCGAAAACGAAGGTGATTTTATTTGTCCAGCCCAATTTGCTGGGCCGGAAGCCATCAATTTTATGATAACGCATGGGCGTGGGCTTGTTTGTCTGGCTTTAGAAAAAGTGCGTGTTGAAGCTTTAGAATTACCGATGATGACGCAAAAAAATGGCTCGCGTTTTCAAACGCCTTTTACCGTTTCAATCGAAGCACGCGAAGGCACCACAACAGGTATCTCGGTTTTCGAGCGTGCCCATACGATTGCCACGGCGATTGATCCGGAGAAAGGTCCGCAAGACATTATTACCCCAGGGCATGTTTTTCCGCTGATGGCACGAGATGGCGGCGTTTTGCATCGGGCAGGTCATACAGAAGCAGGGGTTGATGTTGCACGTTTGGCCGGTCTTACGCCAGCGGCTGTTTTATGTGAGATTCTTAATGAGGATGGTCATATGGCGCGTTTGCCGGATTTATTGGCTATTGGTGAGCGCCACGGGCTTAAAGTTGGAACGGTTGCCGATTTGATAGACTATAGAACTTAGGCTGTTTATAAGGTAATCAAAGCGAGGATAACTATGGAACAAAACCGTTCACCCAAAGAATTTGAATTTGAATCGCCGCCGCACATCATGATTGTCGAGGCGCGGTTCTATGAGGATGTTACCGATCATCTTTTGACGGGCGCTAAAGAAGTCTTGGATCGTATTGGCGCGAGCTATGATGTTTATGCCGTTCCGGGGGCGCTCGAAATTCCTACGGCTATCCTTTACGCTGTAAAGGGACTTGATTTTGATCCGGCGCGCCGCCGTTATGATGGTTATATTGCGCTTGGCGCGGTTATCAAAGGCGAAACGCGTCACGATCAAATTGTTGGTGATATAAGTGCGCGTGGTCTTCAAAATTTAGCGTTGCAACATACGTTGGCTGTAGGTAACGGCATTTTGACCGTTGAGTCAAAAGAGCAAGCGATGGAGCGCGCCGATCCAGCACGAATGAATAAGGGAGGCGGCGCGGCTGAGGCATGCTTGTGTATGCTTGAGCTCAAAAACCAGTTTAGACTTTCATCTAAGAGACGTTGGGTGGCACGGTAATGGATCAAGATAAGTCAAAAAACGTGAATGCAGCTAAACATTTGGCACGTCTTGTTGCCGTTCAGGCTCTTTATCAAGATTCTTATGAACAAGATCCCTTGGATGTTATTGTCAAACGCATGATGGATGCGCCAAGCTCTTTTCTCAATGAGGAAGATGAGGACGAACAATCTGACATCATTCAGCAAAAGCCAGATTCCGAGCTTCTTATTGCTATTACAAAAGGTGTGACAGAAAACCGTGAAGCTTTGACAGAACTGCTCAAAGGCGGATTGGATGCCCGCTTTTCCAGTGAGCGCATGGAGGTTCTCTTGCGTCATATTCTTTTGGCGGGCGCTTACGAGCTTCATCATCACAGCGACATTGACGCAAAAATTATCATCAGTGACTACATTGATGTTGCTCATGCTTTTTACAGTGCGAAAGAGCCAGCGCTTGTGAATGCGGTTCTTGATAAGCTCTCTAAAACTTTGAGAGCATGTCATCCCGCACTTGATGCGGG
>DOBW01000204.1:0-6348 GCA_003504035.1 Rhodospirillaceae bacterium
CAGCGCTTTAAACAAGGCGGGGATGTTCCTTCGGCATGGTGGCGGCTTTTCGGTTCCGCACCTTTAAATCACCTGATGGATCAAGCCATCAAGGCAAGCCCTTCCCTTCAAGCCGCTCATGCAGCGCTTCGTAAAGCACAAGAAACGGCCTCCGCCTCTTATGGAGGATTCTTCCCGACACTGTCAGGAAGTGCATCAAACACACACAGCAAAGCAGCAGGTTCTACCAAACCGCTAACGCTTTATAATACTTCTGTTAGCCTTTCCTATGTGCCCGATATTTTTGGCGCGACAAGACGCGCTTACGAAGGCCTAAACGCCGCCGCTGAAGCCAAGCGTTTTGAGGTTGAAGCAGCTTATCTGACGTTAACATCCAACATCGCTACGGCCGCCATTCAGGAAGCATCGCTCAGAGGCCAAATCAAAGCGTACGGAGCCATAATTAAAGCCCAAAAGAAACAGCTTGAGCTTGTCAAAGCGCAATTTAAAGCAGGCGCGGTGGCCAAGACAAATGTCCTTGCACAAGAATCCGCTGTAGCCGAAAGCAAAACCAGTATTCCTCCCCTTGAAAAGAATCTGGCTCAAACACGCCATCTTCTTGCTGTTCTGGCTGGACGTTTCCCAAGCGAAGGTGTAGGCGCGAAGTTCACGCTCAAAAGTTTTAGACTACCTCAATCCATTCCAGTTTCACTTCCTTCCAAACTTGTCGAGCAACGCCCCGATGTCCGCACGGCACTCGCCAATCTTCGCGCTGCCAACGCCAACATCGGTGTTGCTACAGCCGCCATGCTGCCACAGATCACCCTGACCGGAAGTTATGGCGTTGGTGCCAGCAAAATGGTGGACATGTTCTCTCCAACAACAGCGCTTTGGGGACTGGCCGCAGGCCTCACACAACCGCTTTTTGAAGGTGGCAAATTACGCCATGAAAAACGCGCCAGCGAAGCTGCCTTTAATCAGGCCGCTGCCCTGTATCGCCAGATTGTCCTGAGCGCTTTTCAAGATGTTGCCGACACGCTCAAAGCTTTGGAGAGCGATGCGCGTACACTTAAATTGCAACTCGCCTCAAAACGTGCAGCAACAGCTACACTTGATCTAACAACTCAACAATACAATGCCGGTGCCATCGGCTATGCATCGCTCCTGACAGCACAAGCAGGCTATCAGAAAAGCAAAGTGGCACTGGTCAAGGCACAAGCCGCAAGACTAGCTGATACAGCAGCGCTTTATCAGGCGCTTGGTGGTGGCTGGTGGCACCAAGAAGAAGAAAAGAAACAAAAGTAAGAAAACGGAGTTTTAAACCATGATCAAACGTATGATCGTTATGTTGCTTTTATGTGCGCTCATTTTGGGCAGCGTCTTTGGCTACAAAATATATGGCGGCATAATGCAGAGGAAAGCCATGTCTGCCATGAGCGAACCGCCTCAATCTGTCTCGACCATCAAGGCAAGCACGTCGCCATGGCAAAATGAAATCAAGTCCGTGGGCACTGCTCATGCAACTCAAGGCATCAATATTGCACCAGAAGTTGCAGGCATCGTCGAAACACTTCTGTTTGAATCAGGACAAGATGTCGAAAAAGGTGACATTCTTTTGCGCCTTCGCAGCACAGAGGAGCAAGCCAATCTTGCTGCTTTGACAGCTAAATTAAAATTAGCTGAAATCACTGTAGCTCGCGATGAAAAACAAATTAAAGTCAAGGCCATCGCTCAAGCCACATATGATGCCGATAAGGCCAATCTTGATAATTTGCTGGCACAAGTCTCCCAACAACAAGCCTTGCTCAATAAAAAAAATATCCACGCACCCTTTGCCGGAAGGCTTGGCATTAGACAAATATCACTAGGCCAATATGTCAATGCAGGAACCGCCCTTGTTACCTTACAACAACTTAGCCCTCTTTATGTTGACTTCACCTTGCCACAACAAAATCTCACACATGTAGAAGTAGGGCAGTTCATTGAAGCACGTACAGACGCTTTTCCTCAGACAACTTTTAAAGGCAAGATCTCTGCGTTGGATGCTCAAATCGATGAAACAACACGTAACATTAATGTACGGGCTGTTTTTCAAAACCATGAAAAAATGTTGCGCCCCGGATTGTTTGTTTCTCTTTCTCTTACCATCGGTGAGCCGGAAACACATCTAACGCTTCCACAGACAGCTATTACCTTTAATCCCTATGGCAGCACCGTTTACATCGTAGAAGAAAGCAAGAATAAAGAAGGTCAAACACAAGCGCGCGCCAAAATGAAGTTTGTAAAAACAGGGGCCACGCGCGGCGATCAAATTGCTGTTCTTGAAGGCATTAAAGAGGGTAATGAAGTTATCACTTCAGGACAAATCAAACTACGCAATGAAACTCCTATCATTGTTAACAACAAAATCCACCCCGCCAACAACCCTGAACCTGAACCAAAAGATAAGTAAGCGTAAAACCGATAAGGCCAAGAAAGAACACAACCATGAACCTCACTGATATTTTTGTTCGACGCCCTGTCTTATCGACAGTAATTAGCTTGCTTATCCTTGTTCTGGGTTTGCGCGCCGTTTTTTCTCTGCCTATCTTGCAATATCCACGCACAGAAAATGCCGTTGTCACCGTAACAACAACTTATTACGGCGCTGACGCCAGTGTTGTCGCAGGCTTCATCACAACACCGCTGGAAAATGCAATCGCGCAAGCCAATGGCATTGATTATACGTCTTCGACCAGCAAAAGCGGAGTGAGCACCATCACAGCAACGCTGCGCATGAACTATGATAGTAACAAAGCTTTGTCTGAAATTAACACCAAAGTTAATTCTGTTCTTAATCAACTGCCCCCTGAATCCCAGAAGCCCATTTTGTCTATAAAAGTAGGCGAAACAATGGCGAGCATGTACATTGGATTTAAAAGCGAAGTCCTGCCACAAAACAACATTACCGATTACCTGCTCCGCATTGTTCAACCTAAATTACAAACTGTCGAAGGAGTACAAACCGCCGAGATCTTAGGGTCACAACAATTTGCGCTACGCGCATGGCTAAAACCCGATAAGCTTGCCGCCTATAGTCTCACAGCAAGCGATGTCTCGGCAGCGCTCGCTCAAAACAATTACATTTCAGGTTTAGGCACAACCAAAGGGCAAATGGTTGAGGTCAGCTTAAATGCCTCAACAGATTTACGGTCGCTCAAAGAATTTCGGCGCTTAGTCATCAAGCAAGAAAAAGGCGCGCTCATACGACTTGAAGATGTCGCCAACGTCACACTTGGTTCTGACAATTACGAAACGCGCGTTGGCTTTGATGGCCAAAAGGCTGTTTATATCGGAATCGAAATCGCACCAACAGCTAATTTATTGGAAGTTATAGGCCGCGTACAAGACGCCTTTCCCGAAATTAGAAAAGCTCTGCCAGAAGGCCTTGATGGAACCATCGTTTATGACGCCACCAAGTTTGTTCAAAGCTCTATTAATGAGGTTGTGATAACCCTTGTTGAAGCTATTTTAATTGTAACGCTTGTTATTTTTCTTTTCCTAGGATCACCACGCTCCATTGTTATTCCTATTGTTGCCATTCCGCTTTCCCTTGTTGGCGCCTTTGTTATAATGTTAGCGCTGGGCTTTTCGATTAATCTTCTTACGCTTTTGGCACTCGTTCTTGCTATTGGCCTTGTTGTTGATGACGCCATTGTTATTGTTGAAAATATCGACAGGCATATGGAAGAGGGGAAATCTCCGTTCGAGGCGGCCCTGATTTCGGCACGTGAATTGACAGAACCGATTATCGCTATGACGATTGTTTTAATCGCCATTTATATCCCCATTGGATTTCAAACAGGCCTGACAGGTTCACTTTTTACCGAGTTTGCCTTTACACTTGTGGGTGCAACAACCATATCGGCCATTGTTGCGCTAACACTCTCCCCCATGATGGGTGCACGCATCCTGCAGCCACACCGCGCCGAAAGCACTATCTGGCACGAACGCCTTGTTGATTGGCTTGAGGCTAAGTTTAATGCCATACGCCACCGCTATGAACGGCTTTTGAATAAAAGCTTCGACTATCTTCCTGTCACCGTTATTTTCGCAATTATTATCATTGTCAGTGCCTTTTTCTTTTATTCTTTTGCACAAAAAGAACTCGCCCCACAGGAAGATCAAGGCGTTATTGTTGCCTTCAGCACCTCAGCACCTAATGCAACGCTCGAGCAACGCTTGCTCTATTCACGCGAAGTTTACAAACTCTTCTCGGCTTATCCTGAGATGGAGCATGTTTTTCAAATGGATCTCCCCGGACAATCTATTGCTGGCATGTCCTTAAACCCATGGGAACAACGTGAACGCACAACTTCCATCCTTCAGCCTCTTGTTCAAAAAGATTTAAACAGCATCACAGGTGTACGCAGCGTAGCTTTCCTACCGCCTTCTCTTCCCGGCGGCAAGGGTCTTCCTATCCAGTTTTCCATTAAAACAACAGAAAGCTTTTCACGCCTTAAAGACATTTCTGATTCCTTTCTCACCGCAGCTCAAAAAAGCGGCAAGTTTATGTTCTTGGACAATGATTTGAAAATTGATCTACCACAATCTACCGTGAACATTGATCGCGAAAAAGTCGCACAGCTTGGCCTGACCATGAAAGATGTTGGCAGTGCATTAAGCTCCATGCTGGGCGGCGGCTATGTCAATTATTTCAATTTCTCAGGCAGAGCCTATAAAGTCATCCCACAAGTGGAGCAAAAAAGTCGCCTCAACAGCGATCAACTTAACAACTATTATATTACATCCTCTAACGGACGCTCTATTCCGCTTTCAACCGTGGCCAACATCACAACCAAGGCCGTGCCCCAAACACTCAATCATTTTCAGCAAATGAACGCGGCAACAATTTCTGGCGTTGCTTTTCCGGGCATTTCATTGGGAAACGCTTTGGACGAGCTTGACTCTCTGGCTGAAAAAGAACTTCCTCATGGATATATTGTCGATTATGCTGGACAATCGCGCCAATTTGTTCAGGAAAAAAGCGGGTTCGCCATAACCTTCTTTTTTGCCCTTATCATCATTTTTCTTGTCCTTGCAGCCCTCTTTGAAAGTTTCCGTGATCCAATTACCATCTTGATCTCAGTTCCTATGGCCTTGTCCGGCGCCCTTGTGTTTATCATGTTGGGTATTAATGGCGCTTCAATCAACATTTACACACAAGTTGGGCTTGTAACCTTAATGGGCCTGATTAGTAAACATGGCATTTTGATCTCAACGTTTGCCAATAAGCTCATGGTGGAAAAGGGATTGAATAAGCGCGAGGCCATCCTTCAAGCCGCAGGCGATCGTTTGCGACCTATTTTGATGACAACAGCATCCACTGTCTTGGGAGTCGCTCCGCTTTTGATTGCAACTGGAGCAGGTGCAGCAGCACGCTTCAATATGGGACTTGTCATTGCCGCAGGACTATCAATCGGAACGCTCTTTACATTGTTAGTCCATCCCGCCGTTGTTCTTATGGTCGGTGAAGATCACAGCAAAAAGAAATCACCAAGCCCTGCCCCAGCGCCTGTAACAGCAAAAAAAGCCTCGCTCAAAATTGATCGACCTTTGGATAAAAAGCCGGAATAGGCTCTAGAGCCTATTTAAAATCAGATTAACCAAGCTCTATTGCAGGACAACGATTCATCACAACCTGAAGACCAGCATCAAGCGCGCACTGCGCAGCTTTAGCGTTAACAACATCAAGCTGCATCCAAACAATTTTGGCGCCTATGGCGATGGCTTCTTCCGTGATCGAGGCGGCGGCTTCGCTATTGCGAAAAATATCAACCATATCGATAGACTCTGAAATTTCGCCAAGACTGGCATAAACGGTTTCTCCCAGCAGGCTCTGTCCCGCCAAACCAGGATTAACCGGAATCACGCGATAGCCTTTATTTTGAAGAAAACGCATGACCCCGTGACTGGCACGATCAGGCTTCAAGCTAGCGCCGACAAGAGCTATCGTCTTAACCATCTTCAAAATCTCACAACATTGCTCATGCGTTGGCTCTAAATAAGGCATAAAAATATCTCCTTTGGGCATGTCACCATAGACTCTCGGTCTCTTTCCGTTTTATTCTAGCAGAATCTTGAATACTTGTTAGGGCCCAATACAATGCCACTCGAAAAAAATTACGATCACACAAAAACGGAAACTGCGCTTTATAAAAAATGGGAAGAATCCGGCGCTTTTGCCTGCAGCCCCGATTCCAAAGCCGATCCCTATTGCATCATGTTTCCGCCACCAAATGTGACGGGAAGTCTCCATATGGGTCATGGCCTGACCTTTACGCTTCAAGATATTTTAATCCGCTATCAGCGCATGCAGGGAAAAGATTC
>DOBW01000204.1:6466-7488 GCA_003504035.1 Rhodospirillaceae bacterium
ATCATCAAACAGCTTCGTCATCTTGGTGCCTCT
This sequence comes from Rhodospirillaceae bacterium, assembly GCA_003504035.1. Taxonomy (GTDB): domain Bacteria; phylum Pseudomonadota; class Alphaproteobacteria; order UBA9219; family UBA9219; genus UBA9219. The sequence goes on from DOBW01000204.1 coordinate 6,500, forward strand.
GCCGATTGGCCACGTGAACGCTTTACGATGGATGAAGGCTTAAACCAAGCAGTAACAAAAGTTTTTGTCGAACTTTATAATGACGGCCTGATTTACAAAGACAAGCGTCTTGTTAATTGGGACCCCAAAATGCTGACAGCCATTTCGGATCTTGAAGTTGAATCCAAAGAGATCAAAGGAAACCTCTGGTACTTCCGTTATCCTATCGAGGGATCAGACGAGGTAATCGTTGTGGCCACAACGCGGCCCGAAACCATGCTGGGTGATACAGCCGTTGCCGTTCATCCCGAAAACGAAAACCTGAAACATTTGATTGGTAAGAATGTCGTTTTGCCGCTTGTAGGACGCCTTATTCCCATCGTCGCGGACGAATATGCCGATCCAGAAAAAGGCACGGGCGCGGTAAAAATCACGCCCGCGCATGATTTCAACGATTTTGAAGTTGGCAAACGCCACAAGCTAGAGATGATCAATATCTTTGATCGTCATGCCTGTCTTAATGAGAATGTGCCTGAAAAATATCGTGGGCTAGAGCGTTTTGAAGCGCGTAAAATTATTGTCTCCGCTATGGAAGAGCTGGAACTTCTAGAAAAAATTGAAAAGCATGTTCACGCCGTCCCGCATGGAGATCGCTCTGGCCTACCGGTTGAGCCATGGCTTTCCGAACAATGGTACTGCGATGCCAAAACGCTCGCACAGCCTGCGCTCAAAGCCGTTGAAGACGGCAAAACCAAATTCGTGCCTGAACAATGGACCAACACTTACTATGCATGGATGCGCAATATCGAGCCATGGTGCATTTCACGTCAGCTTTGGTGGGGCCATCAGATTCCGGCATGGTACGGACCGGACGGAAAACATTTTGTCGCCCATGATAAAAAACAAGCACAAGCACAAGCCGACAAACATTACGGTAAAAACGTCACGCTCAAACGGGACGAAGATGTTTTGGATACGTGGTTTTCCTCGGCGCTATGGCCCTTTTCAAC
>DOBW01000161.1 GCA_003504035.1 Rhodospirillaceae bacterium
CAGGCGGTAATTCTCAAAGTTTTTAAAACCATAGGCTCGTCGCTGGATGAGCTTCATTTTTCTGTGAAAGCCTTCAGTCACGCCGTTTGAGTAGGGCACGGTGAACATGCGCATGATCTCGGCACTCCATGATTTCAAGGTTTTACCAAACGTCTTAAACAGATCAAATCCGGCCTCTTCAAGCTGCTGCAGAAACTGCATAAAGGCTTGGATGAGGTCTTCTTTTTTGATGGCTTTTTTGCTTTTGTTTTTGCTCATCAAAAAGCCTTTAGATAAACACATTCATACTTCAGACTCCGCCACAGCCGTTCAATAAACACATTATCCATCCATCTTCCTTTGCCGTCCATTGATATTTTAATCCCGCTCTCTTTCAGAAAATTTGTAAAATCAAAGCTTGTAAATTGTGAGCCTTGATCCGTGTTGAACATTTCAGGTGTACCGTGTAATTCCAAAGATTCTTCCAACGGTGAATAACTGTTGCGTGCACGCCATATCTTAATGCCAACTCCGACACTGAAGCATCATCTCGCAGGGTTGATAACACAACTTTTGCTTTAAATCCTGCAGGGTGGTTCTTTCTTGTTCTACTCATTTTAACAACACTCCTTTGGTCATAAGAAGTAGCTTAACACACTGTCCGAATTTCTGGGACCAGCTCTCTTTTAAGATCTTGATGCTCTGCTCTTCCGTAAAGCTCTTCTTCATCGTCTGTTCCTCCTACGCGAACAATTATAGAACAGACTCTACTTTAATGCGGCTCAGTTTTTTGGGGGCAGAGCAGTTTGGTCGATTATTTCCCAAAAGGTTAACAGGGATGGCATGAAACTAATTCTTTGGTTTTTTAAAGGACCAAAAAAGTGTATTTTAGGGGACTTCTTTTGAAAGGGAAGTCCTCAATTTTTTAGCGCTGAAACATATTTTAGGTATTTATAATGGAAAGATATAGCGGCCATCGCTACGGCAAAGAAAATCGCTTTAAAGAAGAAAAGCCGCCCGCAATCCTAAGAAAAAAGAAACCCGCAATCCTGAAAATTTTTGCGTTGAGTGCCGTTGGTATTTTTGGCTTATTAAGCACAGCGGAAGCACCGGCTGGGTATGGTGATAAGGTTGGGTGTGTGTCCCATGATCTTTTGCAAAAAAAGGAACCCTTTTTTTGCTATAAAATTAAGCTGCCTGTCTTTTCTGCGCCACAGATTAAAGAAAAGAAACTTTCTCCTTTTAACCCTGTGCGCGCAAAAGCTTTTGCTCCCATTCAGGAGGTTTTTGAAAAGGCACGTAAAGAACTGCTGAAAACGGCAGAAATGCCTAAGCTTGAAAAACTCATCAATATTGAACAAATGGCGAAGCGTTTTGAAACGGGGATTCCCATTGCTTTTCAGTGGGCGAAGAAAAAAGGCGTTATTAAAAAAGCAGCTTTTGTTTCTAAAAAAACAGGAGCTCCAATAGAGGAGATTTTGACCATTGCTTATCTCGAAAGCACTTTGGGAAAATACAAACAAACAGATTTTAAAAAAGAAGAAGAAACATCAAGCGGCAAAGGAATTGTTCAAATTGTAGATGGAACCTTTTTGGACATGGTGAGGCTTTATGGAAAACGGGCAGCAAAGGATCTTGCTGTGTTTGAACCAGCCATGGCCAAGAAATTAAAACATCTCATATGTTATGTTTCTCGTGATAAGGAAAGCGGAAAAACTAGACTTGATGAAAAGAGATTCAAGAAAGATCACAAAAGAACCAAAAAAACGCTAAAAACAACAATTTTGGAACTTCGCAAAGGGGAACGAGGCCAAACAATCTCGCTGCTTTTATCTTTTTATGATCTTGAGATGAGCTTGCCTAGGCTGAAGAAAAAAATAGAGGAAACGGCATCTCCTTTTGCGCGGTCGCTTATTAAAACATTGGGAACTTCTTTTCTAAAAGAGCTCATTCATAATCTTGGCCCTTCTGGTGCAAAGAAGTTTCTCGCGTATTCCAACGTTAAGAACAAGGCCGTCGTTCTTGTGGGAAAGAAGGCAGCTAATGGAAATTGTTGGAACGGCAAGAGCGTTGCTTATGTTATTGCCGAAAGTGCTTTGAGTTTTTGTGTAGCAAGTAATGGCTTCAAAAAACAGCTTGATGTGCCAGACGTTCCTTCAACGAAGAAAAACGTTGTAGCCAAAAAGAGAGTTGCTAAAGAAATGGCCAAGAAGGAACAAAAAGTAAGTGTTTCACGCATCAGGATTCTTCCGAGACGAAATATTCCATCGCTTACGCCGGAACTTAAAACAAAGAGTCTCTAAAGTTCTCTGTGCAGCAGGGACTGCTCGGACTGGCCAATAAGATTTTCGAGGATTTCGCGCACGGGGAGCTCCTCTTTAATAAGTCCAACAATTTGACCTGCCATGACCGAACCGTTTTTTGTGTCGCCATCAATGACGGCGCTGCGTAGTGCGCCGGCCCAGAATTTTTCAATTTCCAACTGAGCTTCTTCTTTTGAAAGCTTGCTTGTGTCAAATTGGGCAATAACTTCACGCTGTTTTTCCAAAAAGAGCTTGGTGCCTTCATTGACAAGTGCGCGCACCGGAATAACCGGAAAGCGCGGATCAAGCTGTGTTGTTGGAATAGCATCGCGTGCGGGAGCGCGGATAAAGGCTTTCTTGAAATTGGCATGGGCGATACATTCTTTGGCACAAACAAAAAGTGTGCCGAGTTGAACGCCTGCCGCACCCATTTCAAGATAAGAAACCATTGTTTCGCCGCGTCCAATGCCGCCAGCGACAAAGATAGGAACTTGCTCGGCAAGGTGCGGCAAAACTTCTTGTGAAAGAACTGAGGTGCAAACAGGACCTATATGTCCGCCTGCTTCCATGCCCTCAATGACCAGCGCGTCCGCACCCATTTTAACAAGTCTTTTTCCCAAAGAAAGCGCAGGCGTAAACCAAATAAGTTTTGTACCGCCTTCTTTAATGCGCTTGATTGCAGGGGCCGAGGGAATCCCGCCCGCTAGTACGATGTGTGAAACTTTTACTTCCAAACACACGTCAATCAATTCATCCAACTGTGGGTGCATAGTGATAAGGTTGACGCCAAAAGGAAGGCGCGTAATTTTCTGTGTTTCTTGAATCTCGGCACGAAGCAACGCTGGGTCCATTGAGCCACAGGCCAGAACACCAAAGCCGCCAGCGTTAGAAATAGCGCCAACAAGATGGCGTTCACTGATCCAGCTCATAGCGCCGCCCATAATGGCCAAATGTGTCCCCAGAAAATCGCAACCGCGTTGCATAAGGGGCTTAAGACGAGACGAAAGATTGATATCAGACATATGAATATTCCAAATTACAGAAAGGCTTTACTATACTAAAAGAAAGGGTATGTGTATATATTTATCAAGAAAGTGAAGATCTATCCTGCTTCTTCTTGGTCAAGGCCAAAGGTTGTGTGCAGAATTCTTAAGGCAAGTTCTAAATATTCTTCGGCAATTAAAACAGTGATGTTGATCTCGGAGGTTTCGATAACTTGAATGTTAATGTCTTTTTCAGCCAAGGCTTGGAACATCGTAAAAGCAACGCCGGAGCGCGTTCGCATTCCAGAGCCTATCAATGAAACTTTGGCTACATTTTTGTCGGATTGAAGGGAGACAAAACCAATCTTGTCCTTTTCTTCTTCCATGATTTCAATGGCGCGAGCGAGCTCATCTTTTGAGACGGTAAAGGTGATATCGGTTAATTTACCGCTGCATGAAGCGGGTTGAATTATCATGCCGACATTGACGCTTGCGCGTGCAAGGCCGTTGAAAATTTTGGCGGCTATGCCGGGTTGGTCCTTAACATTAAAAAGCGTGATTCTGGTAATATCGCGAGAATAGGCAAGGCCCTTGACAGGTTTGTTTTCCATGGTGTGATCCTTATCGGTAATGAGTGTGCCGGGCATATCGCTTCCTACGTCATTGCCGAAGGCCGACAAGAGCTGAAGGGACATGCCGTAACGCAAGGCTATTTCGATAGAACGTGGCTTGATGCCTTTGGTTCCCATTGAGGCAAACTCAAGCATTTCTTCGTAAGAAATGCTTTTAAGCCGCCGCGCTTTTGATACGAGAGTGGGGTTTGCTGTGTAGACGCCGTTAGCGTTTGTATAGATGTCACAACGATCTGCTTTGAGCGCTGCGGCAAGCGCAACTGCGGATGTGTCGGCACCTCCTCGGCCCAAAGTTGTGATGCTGCCATCTTTGGCGATGCCCTGAAAGCCAGTAACGACAGCAATTTCTCCTTCCTCAACACGGGAGAGGAGTTTCTCAGGCTTAATGTCCAAGATGTGGGCTTTGTTATAATCAGAATCTGTAAGGATAGGTATTTGCCACCCCATCCATGACCGTGCATTCAAGCCGCGCTGTTCAAGCGCTAGTGTGACAAGGCCTGCGGAGAGCTGTTCGCCTGTCGAGATAATGGAGTCATATTCACGTGGGTTTGGGCGCGGCGAAACACTTTTGCAATAATCAATAAGCTTATCGGTTTTACCTGCGGAAGCTGCAACCACCACCACAACCTTATTGCCGCGCCGCACTTCTTGCGCTACTTTACTGGCCGCATTTTTAATGCTTTCAATATCGCCAACGGAGGCACCACCAAATTTAGCAACAAGAAGAGACACGAGAAAAAAGACCCTTATATTGTTAGCATGAGCTCCCCATGCTATGGTCTTATAAACTTAATGCCAACAATCTTTTTGCAGTGTAGCA
>DOBW01000177.1 GCA_003504035.1 Rhodospirillaceae bacterium
ACCACAAATAAACAGAATATTGGTCGTATCAACTTGCAAAAACTCTTGTTGAGGATGCTTGCGCCCACCCTGCGGCGGAACAGCCGCCACGGTACCTTCCATAATTTTCAGCAAGGCTTGTTGAACGCCCTCACCCGAAACATCACGTGTAATGGAGGGATTATCAGATTTACGGCTAATCTTATCGATCTCATCAATATAAACAATGCCGCGCTGCGCGCGCTCAACATTATAGTCAGCCGCCTGAAGTAATTTTAAAATGATGTTTTCAACATCCTCACCAACATAACCCGCTTCGGTCAATGTTGTGGCATCAGCCATCGTGAAAGGAACATCAATGATCCGCGCCAAAGTTTGCGCCAAAAGCGTTTTACCACAGCCCGTTGGACCAACGAGAAGAATATTGGATTTTGCTAACTCGACCTCGCCACCGCGTGCGCCATGAGCAAGACGCTTATAGTGATTGTGAACAGCAACGGAAAGAACACGTTTCGCCCGCGCCTGTCCAATAACATAATCATCCAAGACAGCATTGATATCGCGCGGCACAGGAACACCATCACGCGATTTTACAAGCGTGGTCTTACTTTCCTCGCGAATAATATCGGTGCAAAGCTCCACGCATTCGTCACAGATAAAAACCGTCGGGCCCGCAATAAGCTTACGAACCTCATGTTGGCTTTTCCCGCAGAACGAGCAATACAACGTATTTTTCGTGTCGCTGCTTTTCGTCATCAGACGCCTCTCCCTGAGATCTTAATCTTAAGAACACAATCTAAAGCCTTTTCACACATATTGAAAAGACCTTTTCCTAACCTAGCCCGTGGGTAGTTACTCGTTTATTAACCTCAAGAATGAGGCCTTTTCCTACTTTTTCTCGTCTTCAACCGGAGCAGGCCGCGCATCAACAACCTCATCAACAAGGCCGAAATCCTTGGCTTCCTGCGCCGACATAAAGTTATCACGTTCCACAGCAAGGCTAATCTTTTCAATAGGCTGGCCAGTGTGTTTAACGTAAACTTCGTTCAAACGCTCACGCAATTTGATAATTTCACGGGCATGAATCTCGATATCCGTGGCCTGACCCTGCGCACCGCCTGAGGGCTGATGGATCATAATGCGGCTCTGCGGCAAGGAAAAACGCTTACCCTTTTCACCCGCAGCCAAAAGAAGCGACCCCATCGAACAAGCTTGGCCGATGCACACAGTCGAAACAGGGCAACGGATATATTGCATCGTGTCATAAATCGCCATGCCAGAGGTCACAACACCTCCGGGAGAATTGATATAAAGAGAAACCTCCTTATCCGGATTTTCAGATTCAAGATACAGGAGCTGAGCACAAATAAGACTGGAAATATGGTCATCCACTGGCCCCATCAGGAAAATGATGCGCTCTTTCAAAAGGCGCGAATAAATATCGAACGACCTTTCCCCACGTGAGGTCTGTTCGATCACGATAGGAACAAGGCTGGAAAACGCGTCGAGAGAATGACAATCAGCACGGGTCATAAGGAATTTCCCCTAAAGAATAACCTGTTGAAAAAAATGGAATACACTTGAGCAGAACGCCCACGTGCCCCGACAAGAATCGAGCGCAAATCACCGCGAAAAGCAAACCACGCTAAGAGTAACATAGTGATTGTTTGGACCGGCTGCAAGAGGGTTAAGATGAATGCAAACAGATTAAATCAGCGCCCTTAATGTCTTCAAACTAAGGCTGCTTACAGGATACACTCCTTTTAGTTTATTTAAAAACCCCCTAGAATCATATATTTCGTCCGAAACAAAGAGTTTAGTCCCATTTTCAAGAATCGTTTTTGCCTTGGCTTCATTTAAATCCAAACCCAAGGTAATCTCAATCATGACATCTACATGTGTAGTAGCATTCGTTTTGATGAATTGTTTGTATCTTTCACGCAAGGTTCTCTTGGCACCAATCCCAAATGTATGTCCGTTAAGCTCAAAAAAGAAATCATATTCAGTGCTTACATCGTTCTCATCATGAATTTTTTTAATATCTCCTTTTGGAATCCCTATTTTTTCAAGCACACCCAAGATTCGATCTTCATAATTAACCCCCGAATCCGATATGATAGACTGATTAATACTCTCAGAAAACATGAGCATGAAAATTTGATTTGGCTCCAACCCCTTCTTCTTAAGAACAACAGCCTCTCTTGATAGTCCTCTCAAAAAGAACTCTGCGCTCTCCGACATAAAATTAGATTCTCCTCCCTCAAGACGCGAGAAGAACAACAAAGACAACAGGGCTCCGTTCACCCGTGTTGAATATGGGACATAAACTGACTTTTTATCATAAGCTAGAGAAAGAGGATCCAACTCCTTCATGGCCTCTCTATCGAGAACCTCTGTAATTTTTGCTTCCTTCAAAAGCAAGTCTTTTATGCAATACAATTTCAAACTAAAAAGAAGAAGATCAATATCATTTCTCGTCTCTATAACATCAATCACAAAAGCCGCTGCTTCTCTCTTGGGCGCTGAAACAATCTTTGAAATGTATTCATTCAGCCCATCAACAACATCTATAACCTTAGATTTAGAATCCAGATTAATTATTTCTAACAGACTCATAGCTTGGCGTTCAGTGAATTTAGATTTTACTAGATTTTTTAGTAAGAAATAGAATTTTAGATTTAAATCAAATTTATTTTTTTCAATTTTAAGCTTCTTGCTTTTCATTTTGTGAATCCCTATTCAACGCATCAGAAATTTCCTCAGCAATCGCCTTAATAACAGGCACAGAAACGCTATTTCCAAACTGTTTATAGGCCTGAACATCACTCACAGGAATAACAAAAGAATCAGGAAAACCCTGCAATCTTGCTGCCTCCTTAGGAGTGACCTTTCTTGGGTTTTTATTTTTTTGCCTAATCAAAATCTCTGAGCCGTCTTTATAATATCGAGCAGAAATCGTGCTGGTATATTTTGATTTGGCATCAAAAATTGAATAGCCAAAGCCATTCCCCTTCTCCTGATGCTCTTTCTTTCGTCTTTGATGCCCCTGCCACAAACGATCTGATATAGTATATTTTTTATCAACCACCTTATCCAGCACGTCTCCAACGCACGCAGTCGCATTATTAGGAACAGGAAAATCAAATACAATTTTATTTTTAAATGCAACGATATATATCCTTTCCCTGTTCTGTGGGAGACCAAAATCTCGAGCATTTAAAACCTGCGTATAAACCGTATATCCAAGAGAAATGAGAGTCTCTTTTACGACTCTAAAAGTGTTTCCCTTGTTGTGCCCCCTAAAACCCTTCACATTTTCTAAAAACAATACACTTGGTTTGTGAAAATCAACTATCCTGCATATATCATAAAAAAGGGTTCCCCGAGCATCCTCAAAACCTTTTTTTAATCCTGCATGAGAAAATGGTTGGCAAGGAAACCCTGCAAGGAGAATATCAAATGCAGGAATATCTCTTTCCTGTATCTTTGTAATGTCTCCGTGCGGCTGTTCTCCAAAATTAGCCTGATATGTAATCTTAGAATATTTATCCCATTCAGATGAAAAAACACATTGGGCCCCAAGCTCATCAAACGGTATCCTTATGCCGCCAATTCCGGCAAAGAGATCGATGAATTTATATCCTTTTAAAGGATTTAATCTTTTCAAAATGCCTTTATTTTGGCCACGAAACAAATCCCTCTGCAAAGGCAATGCCGAAGAAACAGAGATTTCTTCCTTCATCCTTTCAGCTGAATTTATAATTTTCTTCATAAATTAAGGATCGCAAAAATTATGCAATAAATCAACTGCCCTTCCCTACATAAGGAAAATACTGACACACTCAGCTTCTTACCTACCCCATCTCTTCCGGCAATTTGAGAAGATCGTCAGCGTTGATCTTCTTTTCAGCCACTTCTGCCTTGGAAAGAATGAGATCGACGACCTTTTCTTCCAAAATTGGCGCACGCAAACGTGTCACCGCCTCTTTTGTTTTGGTGAAATATTCCAAAACGGCTTGCTCCTGTCCCGGATAGCGGCGTGCTTCAGCCATCATGGCTGCGCGCAGTTCTTCCTGTGTGACTTCTGTCTTGTTTTCCTCGGCAACATGGGCAAGCAGCAAACCAAGACGAACGCGCCGCGCCGCAATGGTACGATAATCCGCCTTCAAAACGTCTTCGCTTTTCTTGGCCTCAGCCTCACCGAGGCGCCCTTCGGCCTTGTCTTTTTGAACTTGTTGCCAAATCGCATCGAATTCTTGCTCAATCATAGATTCAGGAAGTTTAAAGTCATGCTTTTCAGCCAAAACATCCATAAGGTCTCGCTTTAAAACAGTGCGCGAAATTTGATTGTAATTCCCCAAAATATCGTCACGAACACGCTCACGAAGCTTTTCAAGGGAAGGAAAGCCGATTTCTTTGGCGAGAGCATCATCCATCTTGAACTCCCCATGTGCACGAATCTCTTTAAGCTCTACGGCAAAGACAGCCTCTTTACCGGTAAGTTGCGCAGCATGATAATTTTCAGGGAATGTGACGGTGATGTCTTTCTTGTCGCCAACGCTCATGCCTTCCATTTGCTCTTCAAACGTATCGATCAAGGAGTGCGAGCCTAGCTCGACCTCGTGATTATCGGCTTTCATGCCTTCTTGAGGCTTGCCATCAACACTCCCGTCAAAATCAATGATAACGACATCACCTTTTACAGCGGCGCGTTTTTCGGAAATAGCTTCCGGCTTTTTCATGGATTTGGCTATACGCTCGATAGCTTCACCAATTGTTTTATCATCAACTTCTGCGACGTGCTTTTCAAAACTCAGCTTGGAAAAATCCATCGCTGTAATTTCAGGCAGGACCTCAACTTCTAATTTAAAGGAGACTCCATCACCCTCACCCGCAGAAACAAGATCAACCTTCGGGCGCACAGCCGGACGAAGATTATTGTCTTTCAGCGCATTTTGAGATCCCTCATTGACAAGGCGATCTAAAACTTCGCTCTCGACCTCGCTGCCAAAACGCTGACGAATAATGGTCAGAGGCGCTTTGCCAGGACGAAAACCTTGAATCTTGGCCGTCTTTGCAATTTCTTCGAAGCGCTTTCCTTGTGCGGCTTCGACGTCTTCTTGCGAAACGGTAATTGTATAAACGCGTTTTAATTCTTTGTTCAATTCTTCGCGAACCTGCATTTCGTCCTCTTTTTGTCATTTCATCAGCGAGCCGTCTCACTTCATTGCAAAAGGCCCAAAAATCCCCGCACCCAAAGAAAGAAAAACTAACTCTTGAGGTGAGCGAAAAGGCTTAGCACGCTGTACGAATAAGGTGCAATCCTTAATAATCGCCAAGAGAATCACAAGGGCCTTTTATCTCGTTGAATCTTGAAAAAAGCGCCCAACTTATTAAAATTTGGCCTTTTTACAAGAATCTCCTACACTGCATCGACGTTTCCGACTTCGAGTCGGAATAATATTAATAGTCAAACCATTTTGTTTCCACACAAGACATGAG
>DOBW01000101.1 GCA_003504035.1 Rhodospirillaceae bacterium
CCAAGAACATTATTAATCTGGTTCGGATAGTCCGAACGTCCTGTCGCCACGATAGCATCCGAGCGAACGGCTTTGACTTCTTCCGGTGTAATCTCGGGATCAGGATTAGCCATCGCAAAAATAAGAGGCTTATCATTCATGGAGGAGACCATCTCACCCGTTACAGCACCTTTGGCTGAAAGCCCGACAAAGACATCCGCACCAGCCATAACCTCAGCCAATGTTTCAGCAGAGGTGTCATTAGCAAAGAGAATTTTCCATTCATTCAAATTCGTTCGTTTTGTCGAAATCACGCCTTTAGTATCACACATGATCAGATTCTCACGCTGCAATCCCATCGAGATGAAAAGCTTGGCGCACGCAATCGCTGCCGCACCAGCACCGTTCATAACTATCTTTGTGTTTTTGATATCGCGACCTGTAATCTCAAGACCGTTCAAAAGACCCGCTCCAGAAATAATCGCCGTACCATGCTGATCGTCATGAAAAATGGGAATGTCCATAAGCTCGGAAAGACGGCGCTCAATTTCAAAGCATTCTGGTGCCTTGATGTCCTCGAGATTGATCCCACCAAACGAAGCTCCTAGCAGCTTGACACAATTAACGAACTCATCAACGTCTTCTGTCGCAACACCTAAATCAATCCCGTCAATATCAGCAAAGCGTTTAAATAAAACCGCCTTCCCTTCCATGACAGGCTTAGCACCAAGTGTTCCCAAATTACCAAGGCCCAACACAGCCGTTCCGTTTGTGACAATACCGACAACATTTCCCTTAGCCGTGTAATCATAAACCTTATCAGGATCCGCTTTAATCGCACGGCAAGGCGCCGCCACACCAGGGGAATACGCCAATGATAAAGCACGTGCATCATTGAGAGGCTTGGTCAATTTAATTTCAAACTTACCTGGACGACCATCTGCATGAAGGGCTAAAGCCTCATCATTCAAAACACGGACGTGTTGTTCAGTCATATTGTGGCCTTTTCTAAGTATAAATTAAGAACGCGGCAGGAAGGTAACAAAATACTTACGTCCTGTCCGCCTCAAATTACATAAAAAAAACAGGATGTGTTTTATCTCCCCCTTTTCTCTATGCACACCATAAAAGCGGGGGTTTTTTCGTAGCCGGATTGTTTTTTGCAGCGCATATAATCTTTATTAAATGGGATACAACCGGCTTATAAGTAGCGCACCACGAAAAGACTCATTTTAGAAGGCACAAGCTATAAGGCCACGTTAGCAAGATGTTAGCTATCTTAAATCTAGGATAAAAGACCTCATCTCGCAGGACAAGGATCGGACCGTGTTTACAGGGTGCCTCCGGCATATTTTAACAACAAAAAGAGGCTGTTGCTGTTTCCCTGAACAGAAACAGAGATACGTTGCTTTTTTAGCCTTCGTTCTTATGGCCCTTCTTACAAATTTTTTCTGCCATGACTCTCAAGCAGCAACAGGCGCGCTTGACTCTCTTTCTCTGACTTCTTCCGAACACCCCCTTCTCCTCCTTACAAAAATAAAAGAATCCTCGGAGCTTCTCCTTGGCCTCTTCATAGGCGTGATGTTGACAGCCGCTATTTATCTGTTTTTCATCTGGCTTATCATTCGCGATCTGGGGCAGGTTCTTCTGATGCTCTTTTTGGTTTCACTCACCATCAATATAGTAAGTGGGAATGATTTCCTTACAGATCTCTTGAACCTCAACAACCCATCAATGCGGACGCTGATTCAAAATTTCAGCATGATATTTGCCTATATTTTCAGCATTTTCTTTACTTACTATTTTCTCGAGATCGACACCAATGCTATCTTCATGAAATATCCTTTAATTCTTATGGGTATTCTTTTGCTTCTTCTGCTTGGCATGGGTGGTTTGCTCCCCCACTTTTCCCAACTTAGTCGGCCTGTCTTGGGCTCTGCCTCTATTAGTGTTGTCCTTCTGGCCGGTCTAGTCACCCTTCGGCTTGGTGTAAGCGGCAGTCTGAGCCATGTTATAGCTTTCTTCTTTTTCTTTCTGAGTAACCTTGTCTCCCCACTCGAAGAACTTGGTTATATCGATTATGGCTATATCGCTACAAACCTCACCAATACAGGCTTTGCTTTGGTCGCCATCATGTTTGCCGTTGTCATCGCGAGCCAATTCGCAACGCGACAAGAAGAAAAAGAGCGCGCCTTACACGTCAGCAACGAACGTTTTTCACTTGCCGTACTTGGATCTAATGAAGGCTTGTTCGATTGGAATCTTAAAACAGGGGAAGTCTATTTTTCAGGACAATTCAGTCGCCTTATCGGCGGCCGTATTGAGGCAAGCAAACGCGGCCTTAAAGAATGGCTCCGGCGCGTGCAAGTCTCGGTCAGGAAAATCCTTCTCTCCGCTTTTCGCAAGATCCAAGAAGGTCATGAATCGGTTGCGCTTAACTTCGAATATCGCATTTGCTACGATAAGGACAAACGCCGATGGCTCCACACCAAAGCCGTTGGCGCACGCAGTAAAAGAACGGGAAAGGTCGTTCGCATTGTAGGCTCCATCGGTGATATAACGCCGCGCAAAAAAGGTGAAGTCGCCCTTAAAGCCAGCGAACAGCGCTTCCGCAGCATCACCGAGGCTCATCCCGTTCCTGTTCTCATTGTGCGCCTTNNCGAAACCCTGCTTGGCCTGCCTATCAGTACACTGAGTTCTCATGGCATCAGTCGCTTTCTCGTTCACACCGACGAACGCGAAAAAATTATACAAGCTATGATGACGGGAAAGGAAATCAATCTAAAAGAAGTTTCTCTAGCACATGGCGATGGCAGAGATTTACCTGCTGCCCTTTCGGCACGGCGCATTAATTACCAAAATGAAGCCGCCATGGTGATCGGCCTTTATGATCTGAGCGA
>DOBW01000030.1 GCA_003504035.1 Rhodospirillaceae bacterium
AGGAGTTTTTGCAAAAGTTGAGATGCCATGTCCAGATAGTAGTGAAGACACTTGTGAATGCGAGTTTCCTATAGCTTTTATAGAATCCACGCCTTCTCGGCCAATAGAGGGAAGTGATGAAATGCAGGCGCTTCCTTTCATTATTACTGAATTAAGAACAGATATTCCTTCTGTAAAGCTGTTGCCTAAGGAAAAACAAAAAGCGCAAAAGCCAGTTAAGGAATCAAAAACATCACAGACTTACAAGATGCCTAAGAAGACTAAGAAGTCTTCTGGAGCTGAACAGTCTACCTTTTTCCAAAAAGTGAAAAAGGTAGGGTCGCTTGATTTTTCCTAAATTATTTTTAGAAATTTAAAATTCCTAAAAAGGCCCTTCTTAAAAAAAAGAAGGGCCTTTGGATTTGGATTAAACAAGATGCTTTAGGTTGGTGTGTTGTTTTGAGAATGGTAACGGCCCAAGAATTTCTTGCTGGCATTTCTCCTCTTTTTGACTATCAACGCGCTAATGCCAACGAAAAGTAGTGGAAATACGATATTTCCAACATTCGTACTGTCAATGTGGTCTTTTGTGAAATGGTATACAGCGAAAGCAACTGGGGAAGTGTATATTACTTTTTTTGCTGCAAGAAGAAAGCCTCTCTTTTTATCCTCATAATGGCCAAGGTCATTTGGTAAAACTCTACGGAGAAAACTTTTACCGTTGGAAAAACGCCCATATATTTTATTAAATCTCAGCTTATCCTTTCCCATATCGCTTACTCGAAACTTAAGGACCTTGGCTGTTTCTCCGGCTGCTAAATTTTCATAATGCGCTTTTCCAAGATAGCTCCAGTCCATATATTTATAATTGCGTCCTGTGCGCACATAGTTACCGTGAGGCCCATTTTGGGCAAAGCCAGCTTGTATAAACTCGGTTCTTTTATGGCCTTTTGCAAACTCAACATTCAAAGATTCAATATTATGTTTTGAGCCATTATGAGCTTCTACAAGTATGCTAGTGCCAGCGGGAATAACGCTATTATCCGTAATTTGCTCCGGTTCATAAAAGCGCTCCATTTTTATTTCAATACCTAAAACTTTTTGCTTAATGGCCATAATATTTTTCCTTTTAAAATGCGATCTCACAGCAAGACATGTAGCCTTTTCAAAAATAAGTGTCTATAGATTAACCTTATATTGAAGGCATAAAAAGAGATCGGCCAAGAACGACGCATATTCTTGTCGTTTCAAATAGTAGTTAAATTTTATTATTGGATAGTGTCATTTTAGCTTGATGCAGGGGCCAGAGTTGTAAAGAACCATAGCCGCTCCCTATAAAAGGGGCATAAAGAAGAAAATAAATGGGATCCCTGCTTTCGCAGGGATGACGGATATGGGTTTAAATAAATTGCCTAAATTTTTAAGCTTTTTGGTTACCACAAAAAAATGTCATTCTCGCGCACGCGGGGATCCAGAGTCACATAAAACCCAAGTTAAATGCCCAGTCCCCTAGACCCCCGTTTTCACGGGGGTGACACTGTTTTTTCTACGGCTCGTTTGTTTCGTGATGTGAAGGTCTATACTTAATCCGCTTAAACCACCTTCGCCAGCACTTCACCGAGGCGGCGGGAGAAGGCCGCTGGGTCTTCCAAAGTTTCACCATCCATCAGCCGCGCTTGATCCAATAGCAACCAGCTTAAATCAGCCAGCGTTTCATTGGCTCCAGCATTTGCGGAATCATCCTTTTTCCCAGCGCCTTTCTTACCAATCTTTTCCGCCATTTTGTGGATGAGCGGGTGATCGGGATTGATTTCCAGAATCCTTGAGGTTGTGGCGTTGAGTTGGCCATGCTGTTTCAAAAACCGCTCCAGATGAATGTCGATATCCGTGTCCGCTGTGGCAAGACAAACGGGGCTACCTGTTAAACGATCTGTTGTTTTGACATCCTTGACGGCTTCGCCAAATGTCAGTTTCATCAGCGCGATGAGTGCATCAATATCGCTTTGTGTGGTTTTGTCTTTTTCTTTTTTGTCTTTCTTTTTGCTTGGAGCGACCTTGTCGAGATCTTGTCCTGCGCGGGTAACGGATTTGAAGTTTTTGTCCTTGAACTGTCCAACAGCGCTAGGCCAAAAATCATCAACCGTATCGGTTAAAAGAAGAACCTCGATACCACGTTCTTTAAAGCCTTCAAGATGCGGGCTGAGTGCAAGCGCTTCTTTGCTATCTCCATTGATATAATAAATATCTTCTTGGCCGTCTTTCATGCGCTCGACATACTCATTCAGCGAGGTCAGCCCTTCCGTGTCATGGGTGCTGGGGCAGCGTAAGATTTTAAGAAGCGCCTCGCGGTTTTCGGTGTCTTCGTAAAGGCCTTCTTTAAGGACAGGCCCGAAGTTATTCCAAAATGTGGCGTAGGTTTCTTTCTTTTTGGCCAGTTTAGCCAGATCGCTTAGAACGCGGCGCGTGACACCTTGGCGTATTTTTGCGAGGACAGGATTATTTTGCAGCATTTCACGGCTGATATTCAGTGCCAAATCTTCACTGTCGATGATGCCGCGCAAAAAGCGTAGATAAGGCGGGATCAATCCTTCGGCTTCGTCTGTGATGAACACGCGCTTGGCGTAAAGTTTTACACCGTGGCGGCGCTTGGGATCGAACAAATCATAAGGCTTAACGCCCGGAACAAACAAAAGGCTCGTATATTCAATTTTGCCTTCGGCTTTCCAGTGCAGGGTGAGAGTAGGTTCTTCAAAAGCGTGCGCAACATGGTGATAGAATTCTTTATATTGCTCTTTGGTTATATCGCTTTTGCTGCG
The DNA here is from genome assembly GCA_003504035.1 of Rhodospirillaceae bacterium. GTDB lineage: Bacteria > Pseudomonadota > Alphaproteobacteria > UBA9219 > UBA9219 > UBA9219. The sequence continues at coordinate 2,796 of DOBW01000030.1, forward strand.
TAACCAAAGAGCGCTGGCGCGATTGACGGGTTCTTTGTCGTCATCAAGAAGGATCGGTAGCGCAATATGATCGGAATAGAGTTTGATAATCGTACTGAGACGTTCTGGCGCAAGAAACTCGTCTTCGCCTTGTTTCAGATATAGAGTGATGCTTGTGCCGCGTGACGTTTTTTCGGCTTCTTCAATGGCGAACTCGCCGCGTCCGTCCGAGCGCCAACACCATCCTTCTTCGGTGCCTGCCTTGCGTGATGTTACCTCGACCATTTGAGCCACCATAAAGGCAGCATAAAAACCAACGCCGAACTGGCCAATTTGATTGATGTCGCCTTTTTGAGCTTGCTCCAGACTTTTGGCAAAAGCCGAGGTACCCGACTGTGCGATGGTGCCCAGATTTTCAATCAGCTCATCGCGGTTCATGCCAATGCCGTTGTCGCTTACGGTGATGGTGCGGGCTTTGGGATCAACGCTAATGCTAATTTGGAAATCTGT
>DOBW01000158.1:0-200 GCA_003504035.1 Rhodospirillaceae bacterium
CTTGATCCCGTTATTGGCCGTGACGAAGAAATACGCCGCACCATTCAAGTTCTTGCACGGCGCAGCAAAAACAATCCTGTCCTTATCGGTGAACCGGGAGTAGGAAAAACGGCGATTGTTGAAGGTCTCGCCCAACGCATTGTCAGAGGCGATGTCCCTGAAGGCATAAAACAGAAAAAAGTGATGGCGCTTGATCTGGG
>DOBW01000158.1:233-499 GCA_003504035.1 Rhodospirillaceae bacterium
GCCGGCGCGAAATATCGCGGCGAGTTTGAAGAGCGTCTTAAGGCTGTATTGCAAGAGATTTCCTCCGCAGCAGGTGAAATTATTGTATTTATTGACGAGCTTCATCTTCTTGTCGGTGCAGGCAAAACAGAAGGTGCGATGGATGCCTCCAACATGCTCAAACCTGCTCTGGCACGGGGTGAATTGCATTGCGTCGGCGCCACAACGCTGGATGAATACCGGAAATATATTGAAAAAGATGCCGCCCTCGCCCGCCGCTTTCAATC
>DOBW01000158.1:644-5549 GCA_003504035.1 Rhodospirillaceae bacterium
ATTGTCGCCGCTGCAACCTTATCCAATCGCTATATCACGGATCGTTTTTTGCCAGACAAGGCCATTGATCTAGTCGATGAAGCGGCAGCACGGCTGCGCATGGAAGTAGAAAGCAAGCCAGAAGAAATTGATGAAATTGATCGACGCGTTGTTCAGCTCAAAATTGAACAAAGCGCCTTAAAAAGAGAAAAAGATGCCGCATCCCAAGAACGTCTTGTCAAACTTGACAGTGAATTAGCCGGACTTGAAGAAGAATCCTCGCGCCTGACCACACGCTGGCTGAATGAAAAAGAAAAAATCCAAGATGCGCAAAAAATTAAAGAGAAAATAGATCAAGTGCGCGCTGATCTTGAAGCCGCCCAGCGTCAAGGCGAATATACCCGCGCGGGTGAGCTAACCTATGGCATCATACCCAAGCTGGAAGAACAGCTCAAACAGGCCGAAGCGCAAGAAGAAAACGCATTGATTGATGAAGTCGTGAAAGAAAGCGACATCGCTGCCATCGTCGAGCGCTGGACAGGTATTCCCGTAGATCGCCTAATGCAGGGCGAACGCGATAAACTGTTGCACATGGAAGCGTTCTTACAAAAACGCGTTGTAGGACAAGACGAAGCGGTTATTTCTGTTTCTAACGCTGTGCGGCGAGCGCGTGCGGGCTTGCAAGACCCCAACAGACCCACAGGCTCTTTCCTCTTCCTTGGCCCCACAGGTGTAGGCAAGACAGAGCTTTCCAAAGCTTTAGCTGAGTTTCTCTTTGATAATGAACGCGCCATGCTACGCGTGGACATGTCGGAATATATGGAAAAACATTCTGTGGCGCGGCTCATAGGTGCACCTCCGGGATATGTGGGTTATGATCAAGGTGGTTCCCTCACCGAAGCCGTGCGGCGCAGGCCTTATCAGGTTATTCTGTTTGATGAAGTTGAAAAAGCGCACACAGATGTCTTCAACATTCTTTTGCAAGTCTTGGACGATGGTCGCCTGACAGATGGGCAAGGCCACATTGTAGATTTTAGAAATACGCTCATCATTTTAACCTCAAACCTTGGGGCAGAGCTTATCTCTGGCGATACAGGGGAAGAGCTTTCTGAGACAACACGCGAACAGGTTTTGCAAACAACGCGCAGCCATTTCAGGCCTGAGTTTCTCAATCGTCTTGACGAAATTCTTATCTTCCGCCGCCTGAGCCGCGCCAACATGGAAGCCATTACAAAAGTTCAAATGCAGGATTTCCAAAAGCTCCTTAAACCGCACAATATCACGCTTGATATCACACCGAAGGCCTTGCACTGGCTGGCTGAAAAAGGTTATGACCCCACCTATGGCGCACGTCCGCTTAAACGCGTCATCCAACGCAGCCTGCAAAACCAAATGGCACAGGAAATTTTGGCTGGCAAAATACCGGATGGGTCAAAAGTCAAAGTGGACACCCAAAAAGATAGTTTAGTTTTTGAGGTGAGTAAGTGAAAACTTTTATTTTTAAAAACAAATGGGATTCCCGCCTTCGCGGGAATGACAGCTTATATATTATATTTAACCGCCTAAAACCGTCATGCCAGCGCAGGCTAGAATCCCATTTCTTTATACTTTCTTCTTCAATCTCATGAAATGGAACGCCTCCGCACATTCGGCTAATGAAACAAGTGAATATTTATTTCGTCACCTTATTCCCTATATCGGAAACAAACGAAAACTCCTTGGCCTGATTGAACGAGCCATAGAAGCCTCCAACATCACGCCAGAAACGCACCGCTTCGTTGATCTTTTTTCTGGCACGGGTGTTGTTGGCCGTTTCGCACGACATCTTGGCTATGGCGTGTTGGCTAATGATTGGGAACCTTACAGCGAAATTCTCAATCGTTGTTATTTGGAAATTTCAAAACCTCCCCTTTTCTTTGGGAAACGTTCTTATGATGATGTTCTGAACGAACTTAACGCTCTGCCTGATCGCGAAGATTGGGTTACGAAGCACCTTTGCCCACGTCATGACGAAGCCTTCGACATTACAAAAGATCGCCTTTTTTATATGCGTAAAAACGGGCGGCGCATCGATGCCATCCGCTATAAAATCGCAGGATGGGAAAAGGAAGGTAAGCTTAGCTCTCATCAACAGGCTGCTCTTCTTGCGCCTTTGCTTTATCAGTGCTGCTATAACGCCAACACAAGCGGTGTTTTCAAAGGCTTTCATAATGGCTGGGGCGGAAAAACAGAAACAGCGCTTTATCGCATCAAGGGTGAGCTGAAACTACGCCCAGCTCTTTTTCTGGATAATGGAAAAGAAAGCCAAGTGATACGTTCAGATGCGCAAGAGCTTGCTCCCAACATTAAAGCAAAATCTTTTGTTTATCTTGACCCACCCTATAACCAGCACCCCTATGGCTCGAACTATCATGTTCTCAACAGCGTTACCCTGTGGGACAAGCCAGAGCTTTCGCAGCAAATATCCGGCCATGGCGACAAGGCCGCCATTCGCACCGATTGGCGCACCGAACGACGCAGCGCTTATAATTATGCCGCCAAGGCCGCTGCCGCCTATAAAAAACTTCTTAAATCTTTAAAGGCTGAATGGATTGCCACAAGTTACAGCACAGACGGCATGATCCCTTTACGCTGCCTTATCGAAGCCAATTTAGAGGTAGGCGACGTCCAAATCTTTACACAGCCATATAAACGCTATCGTGTTAGCACACAGCGTTATTCACAAAAACCGATGAATATCGAGTTTATTGTGCTAACAAAGACAGGCAGTCAGGCAACACAAACGGTTGATTCCCTGACGGCTAAAATACGCGAACATGAAAAATCAATTTTAGAAGAGTTCTAAAGTGGAAACAGCCATCATCATTCCAGCCCGTTACGGCTCAACGCGTTTTCCGGGGAAACCTTTGGCCAAAATTGCTGGCAAAACGATGCTTGAGCGCGTAGTCAACCTTGCCCGAAAAGCAGCACAGGATGATCCTTCAATCCACATTATTGTGGCCACAGACGATGAGCGCATCAAGACGCACGCCATTGAACTGAACGCGACCTGCGTGATGACACCTGTCTCCTGCCCCACAGGCACAGACCGCGTCAGCGAAGCTGTCAAAAAACTGGATTTTATGCCAAACTTTATTCTCAATCTTCAAGGCGATGCCCCCATGACGCCACCGGCACATGTACGGGTGCTTATTGACTCCTTTTGCGCTCAGCCTTGTGATCTTATTACCCCCGTGGTTCGTTTAAGCTGGGATGAGCTTGATGCCTTGCGCGAGCATAAAAAAACAACGCCGTTTAGCGGAACAACAGCTGTGTTTAATGAAAAAACAGGCAACGCCTATTGGTTTTCAAAAAACGTCATCCCCGCCATCCGTGGGGAAGAAAAATTACGCAGCGAAGGAGCCTTCTCCCCCATATGGCGGCATATTGGCCTTTACGGTTATGCGCACCCCATGCTGAAGGCATTTTCCACTCTGCCGGAAGGTCACTTCGAAGCTCTGGAAGGATTGGAGCAATTACGGCTTCTCGAAAACGGCTTTAAGATCAGATGCGTTCCTGTTGAAATGAATGGAACTCCTAGCTTATCAGGTATAGACAGCCCCGAAGATATCGTCCGCGCCGAAGCTCTCATAACACGCTAGAGCCTATTTAGGAGATGTATGATGCCCGTTCTTATTCTCGCCCGTCACGGCAATACATTTGAAAAAGATCAAACGCCAACATGGGTTGGCGCGCGCACTGATCTTCCTTTGACAAGTGAAGGTGAAGAACAAGGACAAGCTTTAGCAAAGATGTTGACGGATTCTTATTTTCCTCTTGGCGGAATCCTCGCAGGCCCTCTCCTTCGCACCAAACAATTTGCTGAAATCATCAGCGAAAAGGCAAACAATGTTTTCACCATCGATGAACGCATCACCGAGATTGATTATGGTTTGTGGGAAAATAAATCGAAGAAAGAAATTGTAGCGCTCTATGGCCTAGAGATTCTTGAAAAATGGGAAAAAGACGGTGCGTGGCCCAACAACATGAACTGGGCACCTTCCCGCAAAAAGCTTGAACAAAATATCCAGCATTTTATGGAAGAACAGTACAAAAAACTGACGACACCCGAGGCGCTAAACCGTGTTATTGTCACAAGCAATGGAATCCTGCGCTTTATCTATCGCCAGCTCACCGGTAAAGCTCCAGACAAAACAGCCAAAGTTAAAACTGGCCATTATTGTGTGCTCGCGCCAACAAGCAACGGCTGGGAGATTAAGCTCTGGAATGAAAAGCCAAACTGATTATCTGTGGTCGGCACCAACAGCTTCAGCCACACTACCAAACCCATCACGACGCAAAAGAATAGCTAGCTCGCGCTTGATCTTTTGCACAACAAGCGGACCTTCAAAAACAAGCGCCGTATAAATCTGAATCAAAGAAGCCCCTGCTCTTATTTTGGTATAGGCATCCAATCCCGAACTGACGCCGCCACAACCAATGAGCGGGACCTTACCTTCTGTCATTTTATACATGCCTGCAAGAAGACGCGTTGAAGGACCAAAAAGCGCAGGCCCTGAAAGCCCACCAGATTCTTGCGCAATATCGTCAGGTATCGTGCTGGGGCGCGCAAGCGTTGTGTTACCGATGATCAAACCTTGGGCCTTACTCTCCAACATAACAGCGGCGATATCGGCCTGTTGTTCTTCACTCAGATCAGGCGCAATTTTGACCAAAATGGGAAGCTCTGGCTTCTGTTCATCCCGCGCAGCCGTTACCTTTTCAATAAGGGCAGCCATGCGCTCACGATCTTGCAGATCACGTAAATTAGGCGTGTTTGGCGAAGAAATATTGATCGTTATATAATTAGCGTAAGGTGCAACTTTTTCAAAACAAGTGACATAATCGGCGGCGTCATCTTCTGTTTCTTTATTTTTACCAATATTA
>DOBW01000158.1:5585-5749 GCA_003504035.1 Rhodospirillaceae bacterium
GCTTCCGCACCAAGACTGTTAAACCCAAATCGATTAATGAGACCCTTAGCGCTAGGAACACGAAACATACGAGGCCGAGGATTTCCCGCTTGAGGTAAAGGCGTTACCGTTCCGACCTCAATCGAACCGAAGCCAAAGCCCATAAACGCATCAACGAGAGCCGC
>DOBW01000009.1 GCA_003504035.1 Rhodospirillaceae bacterium
CAGCCTCTTTTTCCAAACTGAAACTTGATTTCGTCTCGGCCTTAAGGCACAACTCTTCTTTCATATAGTCATTCCACTTAAGAATTCCCTATGGCTGCAAATTGCCTTTCGACAAATCTCGCTTGCGCACGTACCAAAACGTACGCTTACGCAGCTCAATTTGACAAAAAGCAATTTTCGCCTATAGGGAATTCTTAATTGAAACGACTATAAAAACAAACGACAAACAACCAAAGCGGTGCGTTTATTTCCATCAATAAAAGGATGCGCCTAGCCCAGCCCCCCTAGACTCCCGCTTGCGCGGGAGTAACACGGTTCTTTTGTATCCATCTGTTTTTAAATTTGGTCTTTTTTGACAGACAATCAGGCTAAGCTTAGCTATCTACCCCACTTTGAGGTCTTCTTGCTCGGCCAAAAGTTCTTGAGATTTAAATATCTCGAGCAACTCGGCAGCATTCAAAAGACGCCCCGAAACTTTCGCCCGCATCGGCGTAAAGACATCCATCATGCGCTTATGCCCCTTCAAGACAGGCGTACACGCATTCAAAGAATCCGAATGAAGCGCGGGGAACATGCCAAGCTGGCTAATAAAGAATTTGGCAACAATATAGTGTTCCTGCTCGGCGTCAAAATCAAATCCTGGAAAGACCATTTTATCTGCGGAGATTTCACACAAATCACCCGACAAAATCTGAAGGTTGCACTTCTCGGCACTGGAAATCTGCGCATAGGATTCCTTGATAAATGACCACATATCAAGGATATCGCCAACCTCTTTCACAATAGGAGGAAAGGGTCCACCTTCCGAGCCTAAAAGGCCAGAATACTCCCATTCTATGCCCCACGTCTGATCGTTTACGATGGCGTTCTTGACAATTTGAGGATCAATATCACTTCTAATACTGAGCTGTTGGTAAAGATCACAAAGCATAATCAGAAGTAGCTTTTCGCCTTTGCTTAAATCCATGGTCGCCTCCCCTACTTTGAAAAATTAAAAAGAAACACGGCATAACCTCAGATTTCGCCACAGATAGAATAAAAAGTCAATTTTTCTACAAAATAGGCGCGTAATTTTATTGCACGTTACATGAATAACCACCACAAACAAAAGGAAACAACACAATAAGAACAGTAAAAGAAACTAAAAAGGTTAATAGATGCGGCAGCGCACACAAAACTGTTTTTTTGCCCTATCGTCTTTCCACTTTATCTTTGCACAAGGCACGAGAAGCGACGTGTAGTAAGCTTACACGAGCGACAATGTAACGATGTGCAAAGATAAAGTGGAAAGACGATAAAAACCCAATAAAAAAGGGAGCCCAAGCCCCCTTTTTGAATAAAGTCATGGAAGCAAAGCGGACTAAATACCGCCCTCCTTGAGCATGTCGCGCAGAGATTTCAACTCACCCAAAAGCGTTTCAACCTCACGGCGTGCCGTAAGCGATAAGCCCATTGAAGGTGACGCCAATGTTGCCACGGCAATAGCCGGTGCAATAGAAGGAGCTGCATCTAAAGCGGAAGTCGCATCCAAAGCAACCTCTGCTGCCGTTGATGTATTGCCAGCATTCTTTTGCTGAGAAGGACGAACAATGCCATGACGGCCCGTCTCTTTCAAAAGCTTTTGAACACCTTTGATTGTAAAACCTTGCGTATAGAGAAGCTCTTTAATGTTCAACAAGAGCTTGACGTCACCAGACCTATAGTAACGGCGACCACCACCCCGTTTAAGCGGACGGATTTGATGAAACTTGCTTTCCCAAAAGCGCAGGACATGCTGTGGCACATCAAGTTTGGCGGCTACCTCGCTGATTGTGCGAAAGGCTTCGGGGGCTTTCTTTTCTGCTGCAAGTTCTCCGCTCATACTTCACCTTGCCCGCCCACAACAACTCTGTGGGAACGATTGACTTTATCTTTAAGAACATGACTCGCACGAAACACCAAAACACGGCGCGGCGAAATGGGGACTTCCTCACCCGTTTTAGGGTTACGACCAATGCGCTCAGCCTTGGAGCGAACCTGAAAACTACCAAAAGAAGAAAGCTTAACCATCTCGCCTTTAACGAGAGCTTTGCTGATCTCTTCTAAGACAACGTCAACAAGTTGGGCCGAGTCGTTGCGCGACAAACCAACCTCCTGATAAACAGCTTCTGCGAGTTGAGCTCGGGTGACGGTTGTATCGGGCATCGGCAGGACTCCATTCATGGAAAAGTGAATCAGAGACTAATACGCCAAAACCGAATCGTCAAAGAATAAAAAGCTGTACGATCAACAAGATGCAACACTACTCTAAACGGAAGTTCGCACACCAAAGAAGAAGGGCGGAAAGCTGTTACACTTTCCGCCCTCCCTCGAACTGCGCTTGGACGCGCTAACCTTTTATTCTGTTTGCAAGCTATCCTGAACTGTCTGGAAAACCGCTTCAAGTTGTGGGCCCAAGGTCAACAGAACAGAAACAATAGCCACCGAAATTAACGAAGCAATTAAGCCATATTCAATGGCCGTTGCGCCGGATTCGTCACATAAGAACTTACGCATGGACTTTCTCCCTTTTTCCCAAGTTGCGGGCTGTTTGTAAGGGGAAGACCCGCTCTGGCCCCTATCCCTTTGATCTTCTCATCATAGCGAATATGCCTTAAGATTTTCTGAAGTTGAGGGGCATTTTATTATTTAATTTCAGATAGATAATAGGTTTAAACCCCTCTCATTTTGTTTCTATTTTTAAAGTATTTTGAACGCTCGAAACGCTTACTTTTTGAATTTTCAAACAAGAACACACCAAGAACAAAACGGCTCGTTCTTCTTTTGTTTACTTTCTTTGTCGATAATGCGGTGGTCGATCACTTCAGCATTTCCCATTTGGTAATAAATAATTCCCTAATTTAACAAAATTTTATTACATAACCCCTTGATTACCCA
>DOBW01000184.1 GCA_003504035.1 Rhodospirillaceae bacterium
CAACATTATTCGTCAGATCTATAAAAGCAAAACTCGTCAAGAGCGGCATGAAGAGTTGGTTGCTTTTGGTATTGCCGGTGGTGTCACACAAGTTCAAAAAGCCCATGACATTGCAGGGGGCAAGGGTGCCATACACCTGAATGTTTTGTGGGAGATGGGTGGCGCCGAGCGTGTGCTTCACGGTATTTTGGAAGCAACAAAGGGTCTTGTTCATGGTGTGACGTGTGGCGCGGGGATGCCTTACCGTATTTCGGAAATTGCCCAGAAATATAATGTTTATTATTATCCGATTGTTTCCTCGGTGCGCGCGTTTCGTGCTTTGTGGTTACGTGCGTTTAATAAGGCTTCGGCCCTTTTGGGCGGTGTTGTGTATGAGGACCCTTGGTTGGCCGGTGGCCACAATGGCCTGTCAAACAGTGAAAACCCTTTGCAGCCTGAAGCTCCCTACCCGCGCGTTTTGGCGCTTCGTAAGCAGATGCGTGAGTACGGTTTGGATGAAACGCCTATCGTGATGGCTGGTGGTGTTTGGCAGCTTAGTGAGTGGGAGGATTGGATTGATAATCCCGAGCTTGGTCCCATTGTTTTTCAATTTGGAACGCGCCCTCTTCTTACAAAAGAGAGCCCTATTCCTGACAACTGGAAAAAAAGGCTTACGACTATTAAAACGGGTGATGTTGCGCTGAATAAATTTTCGCCAACGGGGTTTTATTCTTCGGCTGTGCGCAATGATTTTCTTGATACGCTTTATGCGCGTTCAGATCGCCAGATTGGTTATGCCGTTGAGGCCAACGGGAGCTTTACCGAAAGCTTCAAAACAGGTCCTGTAGGTAAACCGATTTTTATTCAAGGCGAAGATGCCTCCAAAGCGGAAGGCTGGAAATCTGCGGGCTTTACGACAGTTTTACGTACGCCGGAAAGCACACTCATTTTTGTAACGCCGGAGGATGCGAAAAAGATTAAAGCCTCGCAAGCGGCTTGTATGGGTTGTCTTTCGCAGTGCCAGTTTTCAAACTGGTCTCAGCATGGACCTAATTATACAACGGGACGTATGGCTGATCCGCGCTCTTTTTGCATTCAGGAATCTTTGCAAAATGTTGCGCATGAGGGAGATGTTGAAGACTTCCTCCTTTTTGCCGGACATAATGCTTATCGTTTTGGTGAAGATCCATTTTACAAGGATGGGTTTGTCCCTACAGTCACGCAACTTGTCGAGCGGATTATGACAGGACAATAAGAATATGAGCCAGAAGATCAAAAATCCTATAGGTGTTTTTGATTCCGGAATAGGCGGCTTGACCGTCTATCGTGCGTTGCGTGCGCAAATGCCGCACGAGTCTTTTATCTATCTTGGGGACACGGCGCGTTTGCCTTACGGTACAAAAAGTAAGGAAACAGTTTGCCGTTATGCCGAACGTGTTGCGCGCAAACTTTTTGAAGAAGAGATTAAGCTGCTTGTTGTGGCGTGTAATACAGCCTCTGCGGCAGCGTTGCCTTATTTGCGTGAGCTTTGGCCCGACATGCCGATTTTGGGTGTTGTCAAACCAGGAGTGCAAGCGGCGGTGGAGGCTTCAAAAACAGGGCGCGTTGTTGTCTTTGCAACCGAAGGGACCATTCGTTCTGGCGCGTATCAGCGCGAGATTCAAAAACGAGCGCTAGATATGCAGGTGCAAGGCATTGCCTGTAATCTTCTTGTGTCGCTTGTCGAGGAAGGCTGGGGGGAGGGCGCAGAGGTCGATGGCATCTTAAAGCGCTATCTCAAACGAATCACTTTAGATAATTATGATGTGCTGGCTTTGGGCTGCACCCATTTTCCGGTTTTGATACCTGCGTTAAGGTCTTTGTTGCCGCCAGAGGTTGCCCTGATCGACAGTGCCGAGACAACTGCACTGGCGGCTAAGCGGTATTTACAGGAAAATAAGCTTGAAAATGGCTCTTCGGTGGCGGGAAGAGACCGTTTTCTCGTGACGGACTGTGCCGAGCGTTTTCGTGCCTTGGCGCCTCTTTTTCTGGGGGGAAGGGATGTCGATGGGGTTGATTTTATTGCGCTGTAGCCTTGAAGCTATTTATTTGTTATCCCCTTGAAGCAGAAGAATCATGCTACTCTTTGCTACCCTGATAAGAGGCTTTGTCTTATGAAAATTACGCTTGAACGCACTTCTCTTTTAAAAATTCTAAGCCATGTCCAAAGTGTTGTGGAAAAACGCAACACGATTCCTATTCTGGCCAATGTGCTCATCCACGCAGAAGGATCTGAAGTTTCTTTTGTTGCAACGGATATGGAAATTGAGGTCAACGAAACGGTCTCTGCCGATGTGGCGAAGTCAGGTTCCATTACGGCACCTGCCCATACACTTTATGAAATTGTCCGCAAGCTCCCAGAAGGCGCGCAGGTTGAGCTTAATGCGGGTGCTGGTGGGCAGCTTGTTTTGTCGTCTGGACGTTCTCAGTTCAAGCTTGGCTGTTTGCCTACTGAAGATTTTCCCAAGATGCCTGATGGTAATTACAAGCACAGCTTCTCCATTGGTGCTGAAGAAACCCGTGTTTTGATTGATAGCACGCGTTTTGCCATCTCGATGGAAGAGACGCGCTATTATCTCAACGGTATTTATCTTCATGCCACAAAGGCTGACAATGTTGCTGTGTTGCGTGCTGTTGCTACCGATGGTCATCGTTTAGCTCTTCTCGAAATGCCTGCACCTAAAGGATCCAAGGGACTTGATGGCATTATTGTGCCGCGCAAAACGGTAGGCGAGGTGCGTAAGCTTGTTGATGAAATATCTTCTTCGGTTGAGATCAGCCTTTCGGATTCGAAGGTACGCTTTACGTTTGGTGATGTTGTCATTACCTCAAAATTGATTGATGGCACCTTCCCCGACTATTCACGCGTTATTCCAGAAGGGAATGAACAAATCTTGATGACCGATGCGCGCATTTTTGCTGCTGCCGTGGATCGTGTGGCAACGATTTCGAGTGAAAAATCACGTGCCATAAAACTAACTCTTTCTTCAGGTCAGATGGTTCTCAGCGCTAATGCGCCAGAAGCAGGAAGCGCTAATGAAGAATTAGAAGTTAATTACGATGGTGAGCCAATGGAAATTGGTTTCAACGCGCGTTACTTGCTGGACATCTTGCAACAAATCAAAGGTGAGGGCGTTCGCTTTGCTTTGGCGGATTCCTCTGCGCCTGCAGTTGTTCAGGACACGGCGGATGGGACGGCACTATATGTTCTTATGCCGATGCGCGTCTAGAAAGTGCGTATATTGGGCTGCAAATTGGGTTTTCCTGCGCTTCCGGTGCTCACGTACCCAAAAGTACGCTGCGCTCCGGTTCTCGGAATACGCCAATTTTCGCCTCAATCTCCGCACTTTCCGGAAAGGCTGCGTGCATTGGGCTGCAAATTGGATTTTTAAAACATGACATTTACAGCTCAGCTTCTTTCTTCTCAGATCTCTGATTGTCAATCCCCGACTCCTACTTTATCCCTTCGTCAACTCACGCTTTTTAATTTTCGCAATTATGGTGATCTGAGGCTCGTTCTTGATGCGTCTCCGGTTGTGTTGACTGGCCCGAACGGAAGCGGCAAAACCAATCTTCTTGAGGCCGTGAGTTTGCTCGTTCCGGGGCGAGGTCTTTCTCGTGCTGTTTCTTCTCAGTGGCAAAATCAGCGTGCCTCTACGCCGTGGGCTGTCGCTGCGCATCTCGATACACCTGAAGGTGAAACGCTCATTGGAACGGGCCGTAATCCACTTGATCCTCAAAATGATCGTCGCGTGGTTCAGATTGATGGTATGCCTGTGCGTTCGCAGCAAGCTTTGGCCGAGCATGTTGCCATGACATGGATTACACCTGATTTGGATCGTGTACTGGCCAATGGTCCTTCTGCGCGTCGTAGGCTTTTGGATCGCATGGCCTATAGTTTTGATCCGTCGCATATAGGGCGCGTTCATCGTTATGACAAAGCTCTGCGCGGACGGCTTCGACTCTTGCGTGACGGTGTTACGGACGCGGCATGGCTGGCGGCGTTGGAGGATGAAATGGCACGCACGGGCGTAGCGATTGCGGCAGCACGCCGTCATTTGCTTGATCGTCTCCGCAGCGCCATCAGCGAAACGCAAAGTGTGTTTCCGCGTGCCTTGCTAACCTTGCGCGGTGCGGTTGAAGAAAAACTGGAAAATCAGCCCGCTTTGCTTGTCGAGGATTTCTTGCGTGACGAGCTGGCTAAGGCGCGGATTGATGATTCTCAAAATGGTACCTGTAGCGTTGGGCCGCATCGCAGTGATTTGGAGGTTATTCATCAAGCGCACCATTGTCCGGCGGATATGTGTTCGACAGGGGAACAAAAAGCGCTCTTGGTGGCCATGATGCTCGCTTATGTCCGTACCTTGGCGAAGGTACGTCAGATGAAGCCGCTTTTCCTTCTTGATGATATAACGGCGCATATGGATCACTATCGCCGTGAGGCTTTGTTCGAGGAAATTCTTGCCCTCGGCCTTCAGGCGTGGATGACAGGAACGGATGCAGCGGATTTTGAACCGTTCTTATCTCAATCCCAGCATTTTTCTGTCGAAGAAGCTGTTGTTACCTCCTTGAATTAAAAGCCTCAATAGCTTAGTGTAGAAGTGCCGCTAAACCCCCAATTTGAACAAACATGGACATTTACCTTCCTATTGCTGAAATATCCACTAATGCCTTGTGGCTTTTGGTGCTTGGGGCGGTTGCTGGCTTTCTTTCCGGTCTTTTTGGGGTTGGCGGAGGGTTCATCCTTACACCACTTCTTACCTTCATGGGTGTTCCGCCGACAATTGCTGTGGGAACGCAGGCTAATCAGCTTGCCGGAACCAGTTTGTCTGGTGCGATTGCTCAATGGCGGCGGCATAGCATTGATCTCAAAATGGGAACGGTTTTGATGCTGGGCAGTTTTGTCGGCACCGGTGTTGGCGTTCAGATATTTTCTTGGCTTGAGCAGGTTGGACAAGTCAATCTGGTGATTAAGTTTAGTTATGTCCTGCTTCTTTCTGTTGTGGGCGTTATTATGTTCATAGAAAGTGCTCCAAACCTTCTCAAAAAGGCTGCGCGTATCAGGAAGACATCCTCCAAACCGCGTGAAGAACCGATCATGGACGAACGTGGCGTAAGGATGGGGTGGCACGCGACAAGTTCTTGGGGGATAACGTTTCCTGAATCTAATCTTCGCCTTAGTGCAACGCTTCCTTTGGGTATAGGTTTTGTTGGTGGTGTCTTGGTTGGCTTGCTTGGTATTGGTGGCGGTTTTGTTATGGTTCCGGCAATGATTTATATTTTGCACATGCCTCCTTCGCTGGTGAATGGCACGTCACTTTTTCAGATTGTTTTTACAACAATCTTGGCTACAGTATTGCAGGCTGTTTCAAACCAGAGTGTTGATCTTGTCCTTGCGCTCATTCTTCTTCTCGGCAGTGTTGTGGCTGTTCCTTTTGGAACGCGCTTGGCTACGCGGCTTAAACCTGAAGTTGCACGTTTTTTGATGTCGATGATCGTCTTGGCTGTTGTCTTTAAGCTGGTTTATGATTTGCTTGTCATGCCGGATCAGCTTTTTTCTGTTGATATGAGGAAACTCATATGAAAAAGCTTATCCTCATTCTTTGTTTTTTTCTTATTGCTATGCCTGTACAAGCAGGGCGAAAGGTTGTGGCTGATCTTTCAGATGATTTTGTCGCTGTGTCAGAGGGCTTTAGTGGTGCGCGTATAACGGTGTTCGGGGCACTTCGTGGAGCGTCAGATATTGCGCTTGTGATTGAGGGCCCTGCTGCGGATGCGCATGTCCGTGCTAAAAAGAAAGTTTTGGGTGTTTGGGTCAATGGTGGGGCGACGGTTCTTAAAGATGTTCCAGCTTTTTATGCCGTAGCAACCTCTCGTCCCATTGAAGAGATGGTCAGTAAATCAATGGCCAAAAAATATAAATTAGGGACAGATGAAATTCTTCCCGACACGAAAGAGGCTAAGGGATTCTTAGCCGTCAAAAAAGAGCAGAATCTCTATCAGTATTTGCCGAGGGGCGTCAGGATTCTGGAATGGAAACTTTTCAGAGTCGATATTGATCTGCCTGCAAATATACCAATTGGTGCTTATAAAGCGCATATCTATGAGTTTATTAATGGCCATTTCTTTGCTTCGCGCACGTCACCCCTTAAAGTAGGGCAGGTCGGGACAGGCGCACAGCTTAACAAAATGGCGCATGATGAACCTGCTTTATATGCTTTCTTTGCGCTTGTTCTGGCACTGGGTATTGGTGCGGCAGCAGCGTATGTTTTTAGAAAGGTTTCATGATGTCAAACGGATCAACTTTTCTTGTTCTTATACCGGAGGAGGTGAAGGACATTTCCAATTCATTGCGTTATGCATCATTTCGTGCGCGTGAGACGGGGGGGCGTGTTGCACTCCTTTCCATTGTTGAGCCGGAGGAGATTGGTGCGTGGGGCGGCGTTGACAAAGTTATGACGGATGATGCTTTTGATCGTGCGCGTAAAGTGATGGAGCATTATGTTGCCAGTGTGCAGGAGCTTTCTGGCACGGAGCCTTTGACGCTTTTCCGCAAAGGTCAAAGGCGTGCAACATTGCTAGAGGTTATCGAGAGCGAACCTGATATTTCAGCATTTGTGTTGACGGCTTATAGTGATGAGGCGAGACGCAACA
>DOBW01000194.1 GCA_003504035.1 Rhodospirillaceae bacterium
TCAGCGATCATTCACAAACGGCCCTTGCCCACGTCACGACAGCTGGTGATGGGTTTGCCGATCAAGCTGGCAAGCTTGTCGAGCATGCCCGCCAAGCAGAAGATCAAGCGCGCACGGCCATGAACGTCACAAACTCTCTGCAAGAGCAAGCCAAGCAACTACGTGATGCCCTGCATGATGAAACAGATAGCGCCAGCGAAATGCTCTCTTCTCTTATGGGCCGCCTCACCTCCAGCAGCGGAGACATGAGCGACCTTTCAGCAACAGCCAACATGGCACTTACAGATCTTCAGACAGGCATTGCCCAACAAACAAATACCTTGAACGAAACGATGGATCAGATTGGTGCACGTCAGGAAATGTTGTCTGGAGCTCTTGAGACCCAACGCGAGACCCTTAGCGGCCTCATAACGCGCTTGTCGGAAGCACAGGATGAAACAGCAAGTACAGCCGAAAATACCGCTGTCCGTTTAGCTGGCGGCACAGAAAAAATCACCGGCCAGATGGAACAAATTGACAGGCAGGCCAAGTCTTCTTTTGCCACAATCCAAGAAGTCAGTGAAAGTTTCAACAAAGAATATACTAATCTTTCACAAAGTGCAGAAAACGCTAAAAAACAAACACATCAGCTTCTTGAAAGCACGATTGTCATGGGTAAACAGGCAACAGAATCTTGTGACAAACTTTGCTCACAAGCCACCATGACAGAGCAAACAATAGATACTGCCGTAGAAAAACTTGAAGGCAAAACAACACATCTTCGTGACATCAGTGACGGGGCTGAAAAATCGCTTGATAATCTTTCTTCTTCCATCAAGCAGCAAGCTTCAGCCATTGATGAAAGCCTTGAGCATGTCAGCGAAAAACAGACGATCTTGAGCTCTTCGCTCGATATACAGCGCGAAACGCTTTCTGGCATGATCACCCGTCTTACACTGGCACAAGACGAAACAGCAGCCACAGCAGAACGTTCAGCCGTACGGCTAAGCGACAGCGCAGATCAAATCTCGCGTAAAATGGAAACACTTGACGAACAAACACAAAATGCTCTGGCAGCTGTACGCTCTGCCGGAAACGGTCTTGCAGACGAAGCTTCCGCTATTGGAGATCACACGGAAAAAGCGGAGAAACAAATCCGCAACATGTTGGAAACAACGAGCGGTCTTCATACAGAAACAAGCCAGCTTCGGGAAAACATGCAAACTGAATCCACGAAAGTTATCGAGCAAATCCGCACGGTCATGACACAACTTGAAACAACCGTAAGCCAGCTCAAGCATGAAGGTGGACAGGTTCAAAACGCCATCGACAAATCAGCTCTTGACCTTTCAACCGTCAGTAAGAATGCCGGAGATGTTCTTCAAAAACGGGCTGAACAGCTTTCTACCATTACCGAAAAAGCTGGCACAGACATCACGGATGTCAGCAATAAAATCGAAGAAAATACGAAGTTGATTGAAAACGCTTCCTCCTTGTCAAAAGAGCATGGCCTACAGCTCAGTGAAACGGCAGAAAGAGCAACAACAAGACTCGTTGAACTCATTTCGAAAATGGGTGAAAGCGATCAGGCAACACAGGAAATCTTCAAGTTTGCTGAAAGCCGTCTGACAGAAACGCGCACGACATTAGAAACAGAGCTACAAAACATTGCCCAACTATCTCAAAAAGCGGTTGAGCAAGTCATGGGAGCTGGATCAACACTCGCCATTCAAAGTGATGCGCTACGTGCCAATCTGGCAAGCTCAGAAGCAGCCCTTACAACAGCGGCAGAGACAGTACGGGAAGAAACGATCCAACTACCGAACCTCTTGAGCCGAAGCACAAAAGAAATTGATCTCGCCTCTAATAACTTCAAAACACAAACGACCGAGATTGCCGCTACTATGCTCAAGAGCACAGACCGATGCATCGGCGCAACAGGCGCCATCAGAGATACGATGATGGACGAAGCACGTCAGCTTTCCAGCACAGCCGACACAGCAGCAGAAACGCTCGGCAAGTTCACACAAGCGCTACAGACACAAATTACGAGCATTAAGTCAGGAACGGGCGAGCTTGCTGGCGAACAAAAAGAAATGATTGAAAACGCAAGCGAGACCATTACCCAGCTTTCTGCAGCCAGCGATCGCCTCTCGAAATTGCGTGGAGATACACTTCAGACAACAGCCAAACTGGCACACGAGTTCAAAAATATTGAAGCCCGCGCCAGTGAAACAACCAAGCGTCTTTCCTCTGCTGGTGACAATCTGTCACAACAGGTCGCGCAGCTAATATCGATGACAGAAAAAGCTGAAGGCAAGATGGGTGCCGCCAGCAAGAGCTTCCGCGAACAGCTTGAAACTGTACGCATTGGTGTACAGTCTCAGATTGACGATATTAATCGTGGCCTTATGCAGATCACAGCGCAACTTGATCGCACAGGAACAAGTCTGCGTTCAGCTCTGGCGGGTACTGTTGTGGATGTTGAGAAAATCTCCAGCCGCTTTGATCAAACCAGCAAGGACACGGCTAACCAGCTCACTGATCGTACGGCACGTATGCGTGTGGCCACAGAAGAAGTGGCTAAACTGCTTAGTGGCTTTGGCAATCAGATTGATGTTCTCCTTGATCGCCTCGACATGGCGGGCAATGGCATCAAAACGCATGAAAGCGACCTTGTGGGACATCTACAACAAGCCTTCTCACATTTGGGATCGGTTGCCGAACGGCTCGAGAGCACGCGCGTTCTTACATCAAATGTCAGCGAAGCCGCCATCACACAGCTTTCGGATGTTTCTCAGGGTATCGACAAACAAATGCGCAGCATGGCCGAGGGTGGTCAAAAAGTTGCGACCATCATCCAATCTGTTGCTCAGACCTATGTGGATCAGACTCAGAAGGTCAATGGCAGCGTGCTTGAATCACAAGAGCAGATTGCCTCCATGGGAAGATCCGTTGAAGAAATGCAGCAACGCACAGACCGCATGCGGGTCACACTGAAACTACAAGGCGACGATCTTATTGACTCGCTTGAGCAAGTCATGGGCAAGTTTGGCCATGCTGGTGATACCATGAGTGACGCTGCCCTTGGAAAGCTTAAAAAGATAGGCACATAAGACAACGGCATAGTCTTTCCAATTTATTTTTGCACAAGGCACGAGAAGCGACGTGTATTGAAACATACACGAGCGACAACGTAACGATGTGCAAGATTAAAGTGGAAAGACCATAAAAGAGGAGTGCAGGTCTTATTCCTTTACGGGTTCAACGCTAAAACGAACATAAGTCATGCCCTCTTTGTTAGCACTACTGGGCTGCATCAAAAGCCTTTCCCCTCCGCGTTCATAAGCTTTGGCATTAATCTGCTTCCAGCCAAGCTCAGGCAATGCTCTACGGTAAAAATAATAGACATCATCAACATCAACTTTGCCCTTCAGCGTTGTTTGGGCAATCCGTTCTGCGCCAAAAAGAATAAAGACATCTTTATCTTCCACAACGTCTAATCCCAGCATAACGGGGAGATCTTCTATAGAATTGGCAAACACCGTGTGTTTTGCCTGTGCGCCAACAAGAGGATAAATCCCTTCTGCGCTCATTGCCGAAGAAGGAGAAAAAGCAACGCCCCCCCAAACAACTAAAAAGAAAAGAACAGTTCGGTTCATTTTCAACTCCATCATTTTACCTATTTCTTTCACGCATTAATCTAGCTTTATCACGTTTCCAATCGCGTTCTTTAATTGATTCCCTTTTGTCGACTTTGTGTTTACCCTTGGCAAGCCCCAACGAAACCTTGGCCACACCGCGCCTATTGAAATAGATTCCCAAAGGAACAATTGTAAGCCCTTCCCTTTTCACAGCCGCCAATAATCTTGTTTTCTCGCGTTTATGTAAGAGAAGGATTCGCGGACGATGCGTTTCATGCTGAAGATGCTGCCCCGCCTGCTGATATTCGGGAATATAAGCATTAAGCAAAGCAAGCTCTCCATCCTTTCCCGAAGCAAAGGATTCTTGAATACTGGCCTGTCCAAGGCGCAAGGATTTGACCTCAGTGCCCTGAAGGATAATGCCAGCCTCTATCGTCTCGGTGATGAAATAATCATGACGCGCACGCCTGTTCATCGCCACGTAACGCTGCGCCTTTTCACGATTTTTTGCTTTTGCATCTGCCATAAAAAAACTCATAGCTTACCCGTCTTCCCCTTGCAATGACCGTTAGTAGATTGTTAGGGTTCGCTCCATGTCTCGTTGCCTCTTTTTCCTCTTTTTAACCCTTTTTCTCGTCTTTACCCCAATTCAAGGGGTGCAGGCGGGTCACCGTGGACGCGACAGCCTTCCCCGCTACCTGAGCGCTCTAAAGGACCTCGACAAAGGAAGAGAGGGAAAAGCTCGCATCCTTCTTGCGCGTGGGCCGGATATTATTTTAAACGAGGTTATTCTCGGACAGCTTATGACTAGACCAGGAAATGAGTATGCTTTTGATGAACTGGCCGGTTTCATTACCGTTCATCCCGACTGGCCAGACCTAAAAGGCATTCGCATGATTGCCGAGCAAAAAATACCTGCCAGCTTTTCCCATAGACAAGTTATCAATTGGTTCAAAGCCTATTCGCCACTGACAGATTCTGGCTTTGTCCGTTACATTGATGCGCTCAATGCAACGGGACAAGAAAATCTAGCCATCAAACTTGTTCGCAATCGTTGGATTAAAAAAGATTTTTACAAAAAATCGCTTCTAGCTTTCAGGTCACGCTATGCACCGCTCTTACGACTTAAGGAGCATCGCGCACGACTTGATCGCCTTTTGTGGGATGGCAAAATATCTTCTGCACGTTACATGTACCGCTTCGTAAGAAAAAGCGACAAAGCTATGAGTAAGGCGCGCATTGCGCTGTCCAAAAACAAAGGTCGCATAACCCCTCTCCTAAAGAGTGTTCCGAAAGCCATGCAAAAAAATGCAGGACTTCTCTATGAAAGGGTGAGATGGCGAAGAAAACACGGCCTTTATAAAGGTGTTTTAGAAATCCTTGAGAAACCTCCTGTTAAGCTAGGACGCCCCAAAGCATGGTGGCAAGAACGCCACATCATGGCGCGGCGTCTTATGGAACGTAAAAGGTTCAAACGCGCCTATAAACTTGTGACAAAACATGGCCTCTCGCGTGATGATGGGTTTGAATATCTTCAAGCTGAGTTTCTCTCTGGATTTCTAGCCTTTCGCTTATTGAATCAACCTCGAAAAGCCGAGACCCATTTTGATCGGCTCACAAAAGCTGCCAACGCGCCCATATCAAAAGCCCGCGCTTATTACTGGATGGGACGAATCCATGAAAAGCTCAAAAGAAAAGACGCCGCCACACAAGCTTACGAAGTTGCCGCTACATTCAACACAACTTATTATGGCCAGCTAGCGATCTCGAAACTTTACACACGCCCTACCATCCGAGCCCTTGCTGAACCCGCCATTCCATCCCATATCCGTGACACCTTCTTCTCGCATGTTGTTATCCGCGTGACACAAAGGCTCGCCCGTCTAGGAGATTATAAGCGGGCACGGCGTTTCTGCATGGCGTCAACCTCCTACGCCGTCAACCGCGTAGAGTTTGCGCTCTTGATGGAAGTGGCCCACATGCTCGAAAAACCTGATTGGGCTATTAAAGCTGCCAAAAAGGCCGCACAAAAAGGGTTTCTTTTGACAGGTGCAGCCTACCCTG
>DOBW01000174.1 GCA_003504035.1 Rhodospirillaceae bacterium
GTTGGCAATCCTTTTGGTGTTGGTCAGACGGTTACTAGTGGCATTGTTTCTGCTATTGCGCGAACGAGTCTGGACATCACGGACATTAATTATTTTATTCAAACCGATGCCGCTATTAATCCGGGTAATTCTGGTGGTGCCCTTGTGGGCATGGAAGGCAAATTGGTTGGGATTAACTCGGCTATTTATTCGCGCTCTGGTGGGTCGATGGGGCTTGGTTTTGCGGTGCCTTCCAATATGGTGCGTGCGATTGTGCAAAGTGCTTTGCTGGGACAAAAGAAGCTTGTGCGTCCGTGGACAGGCATTAAAGGGCAGATTGTTTCAAATGACCTTGCGGCTTCGCTTGGCATGAAACGGCCAACCGGATTTTTAATTAATGGTCTGCACGAGGTTTCTCCTGCGCGTGAAGCTGGTATGAAAGTTGGGGATGTCATCACGCATATTCAGGGCCGTGAAATAGAAGATCCTGCGGCGTTTTCTTATCGTTTGGCGACGCTGCCCATAGGCGGCAAAGCTGTAGTTCGTTTTTTGCGCGGCGGAAAAGAGAAAAGCCAAAAGATAAAACTTATCGCGCCGCCAGAGATTCCTGCGCGTAATGTGTTTTTGATCAAAGGGGAAAACTTTTTACAAGGCGCAACTGTGGCTAATCTTTCTCCTGCCTTGGCTGAAGAATACAACTTGTCTGATAATAAGGGCGTTGTTATTCTTGATGTTAAACGTAGTTTGATGGCAGCACGGCTCGGACTTCGTAAGGGAGATATTATTGTCAAGATCAATGGCGATGAGATTCATTTTGTCAAAGATATGAAGCGTGTCGTTAAAAAAGGTTTTTCTTATGGCTCTCTTGTTTTTAAGCGCGGCGATAAGGTTCGGCGTGTTATGATTGAAAAGAGATAAGATGACTAAAACAGCTTCCCTTTTCCAAGATACCGAAGACCGGCCTTTGCCTGACAGGTTGCGCCCAACTTGCTTGGCTGAAGTGGTGGGGCAGGATCATCTTCTTGCGCCCGATGCGCCTATTGGTCGTATGGTGGCGGGGGAACGTCTTTCTTCTCTGATCCTTTGGGGTCCTCCGGGATGTGGCAAGACAACGATTGCGCGGCTTTTGGCGGACGAGGTTAAACTTCATTTTGAACCTGTTTCTGCTGTAGCGGCGGGCGTTGCCGATCTTCGCAAGATTTTTACGGCCGCCGCCGCGCGGCGTGAGGATGGACGAGGAACTCTTCTTTTTGTTGACGAGATTCATCGTTTCAATCGGGCGCAACAGGATGTTTTGTTGCCTTATGTTGAGGACGGTACTGTTACACTTGTTGGTGCGACGACTGAAAATCCTTCTTTTGAGCTGAACGGCGCTTTGTTGTCGCGTGCTCAGGTTTTTGTGTTGAATCGGTTGGATGAAGTGGCGCTTGCTCTTTTGCTTATCCGTGCCGAAGAACTTTACGGCCGTGAGGTTCCTTTGGTACCAGAAGCTCACGCGGCGCTTTTATCCATGGCTGATGGGGATGGGCGTTATTTGCTTGTGATGGCCGAAGCACTTTTGTCCGCTCCTGTAGAGAAAAATCTGGATGTTACTGCGTTGGCGGCCTTTGTTCAAAAAAGGCGTCCGCTTTATGACAAGGCACAAGAAGGTCACTATAATCTTATCAGTGCGTTGCATAAGTCATTGCGTGGCTCGGATTGTGATGCCGCGCTTTATTGGTTTGCGCGTATGTTAGCCGGAGGCGAAGACCCGCGTTATATTGCGCGCCGTCTTCTTCGTTTTGCTGTTGAGGATGTTGGCCTTGCCGATCCGCAAGCACTACCTTTGACCTTGGCGGCGTGGCAAGCCTATGAGCGTCTGGGAAGTCCTGAAGGCGAATTGGCTTTGTCAGAGGCGGTTATTTTTCTAGCTACGGCGCCGAAATCGAATGCCAATTATATGGCGTACAAGGGGGCTGTGGTGGGTGCTGAAAAATATGGCTCTGTCATGCCGCCCAAACATATTTTAAATGCCCCAACCCAGATGATGAAAGACCAAGGCTATGGGAAAGGCTATGCCTACGATCATGACATGCCCGAAGGTTTTTCAGGGCAGGACTATTTTCCCGAAGATATGGGGCGCGCAACATATTACAAGCCAGCCGAACGCGGTTTTGAACGCGAGATTAAGAAGAGACTTGATTACTGGTCTAACATTCGTCGGCGAGGTTAGAAATTCTTAACTGAAACGACTATAAAGTAAAACTTGCATTGGTTGTGCTCATAGACTCTAATTTTTTAATGTGTATGTCTTTTACAGAAAATTTGTCGGGTAAACGTATTGCTGTTGCCTTATCGGGCGGCGTTGATAGCGCTGTGGTTGCTGCGCTTTTGAAAGAGCAGGGAGCCGAAATTGTCGGCTTGACGATGCGCGTGCAGGAAACGGACGATATGCAAGAGGCCACCCAGCTTGCGCAGTGGTTGAGACTAGAACATTACATTATTGACCTTACGGCGCGGTTTAAATCTTGTGTGATGGATGCCTTCGCGGATTCTTATCTGCGCGGAGAGACTCCTAGCCCGTGTGTGCATTGTAATCGGCACTTGAAGTTTGGCTCCCTTATGGAGGCAGCCAAAGAAAAAGGGTGCGTAGCTTTAGCTACGGGGCATTATGCGCGCCGAAGAGAATCCCCAAGCGGTGGTGCTGAGCTTCATCAAGCTATTGATCCTTTGCGTGATCAAAGTTATTTTTTGTTTTCTTTGTCGCCCGAGCAAATCAATTTCTTGCGTTTTCCTTTGGGAGACAAAACAAAGAAAGAGGTTCGCGCTTTGGCGCAGGAAAGAGGCATACCTTCTGCGGACAAAAAGGACAGTCAGGATATTTGTTTTGTGCC
>DOBW01000110.1 GCA_003504035.1 Rhodospirillaceae bacterium
CCCCACAAGAATAACCGTCACAGCAATAAGAGCAAAAGAAAGAGCCAATAACGGCCCCGCCACTCTTTGGTGAAGCTCGGCGCGGACCTTTCCCTTACTGTGAAAGTTGTGCCCATTGCCATAGAGTGTTTTCCACAAATGAGGAAGTGACATTTCACGCGGCGCAGGCTGGCGATCAGGTCCATCATTTTTCAATAAATGAAGATCTAAAACGTAACGATTAAAACCAAGCTCTTGAAGTCGCCCCGTCTCAACACTCAGCTCCTGCCGCCGTCCATTGAAAACGACAACCTGTGGAATGCCGTCCTCAAAAGTCATCTGGCCACTTTGCGCCATAATCGTTACAGGAAAAGCAGGGTCGCGCACATCGTGAACGAGAATATCGGCCATCCCTCCTCCGGAAGAACGCCGCCGCGCATAAAAAGTCAAACCTTCGGCCAAATCATTGAACGCCCCCGGCCTAATCATATAAGCCGAATAATCATCCCGTACTCTATATTGAAGATTCACAAGGGACCTGTTGGCCGCAGGCGTAATCCACAACGTCAAGCCATACCCCAAAAGAACAACCAAAACACCCAGAAGAAGGGCCGGAAAAGCCATGCGCAACGGACTAAGCCCAGCAGCACGCATGACAACAAGTTCGCTGTCTACGGCAAACTTATGATAGATGAACAGAACCGCTATCCCGAAACTGATCGGCACAATCAGCGGCAAGAAAGTCGGCACAATCAGCCCCATAAGTCTGAAGAAAACAAACAAGGTGCTTGAATTATCAATAACAAAAGAAAGCAAACGAAAAGATTGCGTAAAAAGCACAACAAAACTCACCGCTATGCCCGAAAACAAAAAAGCAGTGAAGATTTGTCTCAGTAAATAAAGATTGATCCGTCGGATCAAAAGCTTTCCTCTCTAGGCTTAGAGCCTACTTGAAAAAGGCTCTAGACTTCACTCAACCTTGAGCTGTTGCAGCGGCAGGCTTAACAGGGGGGAGCGGCGCATTATTATTAGCTTTTTCCTGTTTTTCAGCCCTTTTCTCTAGGAGAGCATCAAACTCTTTTCTGATCTTTTTCTGGCCCTTTTTAAATTCTCTCAGAACTTTGCCTTCCAAAATACGGCCTACAGGCATGCTCACGCTAAGCGGATTAACCTGCTTGCGATCCACCCGCACCTCATAATGTAAATGAGGTCCTGTTGAACGCCCCGACGTACCAACATAACCGATAACATCGCCCTGTTTAACGCGCCCACCAGGATGAATGCCTTTGGCATAACGGCTCATATGAGCATAAGCCGTTTGTGTCCGGCGATTATGTCGTAAAAGGATAAAGCGTCCATAAGCACCATTATATTTTGCTTTTTCAACAACACCCGAACCGGCTGCGAAAATAGGCGTTCCACGTCGCGCACCAAAATCCACGCCCTTATGCATTTTTGAATAGCCCAAAATCGGATGACGGCGCATCCCATAACGTGAAGTGACACGCACGCGATCAAGTGGTGTTCTTAAAAGAGAACGCTTAATGCTTCGTCCTTTTTGGTCAAAATAATCAACAGCTCCATCACCAAAGGTTACGCGATAAAGAGGCTTCTCTTTTCCACCAACGGAAAGAGCCGCATAAACAACAACACCTTGACCAACGGGAGTCCCATCCTTAGCCGTAGGCTGATCATAAAGAACTTCGAACGTGTCTCCCTGACGAAGCTCGCGCTGAAAATCAACTTCATGCGAATAAGCTCGAATAAGTGACGCCATCACAGCCAACGGGACACCTTCACGTTCTCCGGCCCCAAAAAGAGAGTTTTTGATTTTGCCGCGCGCCGCAAAACGTTGGCGCTCCAGCGGGGTCGTTTTAAGCACCGCCTCATAAGCCCCTGTATCAAGGCGCACAATGGAAATTTCCTTAGTCGGTTCGGGCTGGAAAATCAACTGATCGAGAGTTTCTTCTTGCCCAAGACGCGTAATGGAAAGCGTAAATTCTTCACCTGCTTTAAGTTTGCGATGATCGTAAACTTTTCCCAAAGCACGGGAGGAGGCGTAAGCCATGTTGCTTGGCACGCCAACATCCATAAGCATACGGGAAAAAGTACGGCCTTCACCAAGCTCAACGATACGTGAAATCGTCTCAGGCACAGGTGCCATAACTGCAGAGGCCATCTCTGCCGCACCTTGTGCAACCTCGGCTACAGCCTGCATCGGTGAGGAAGACGTAAACTCCTCAACGACAGGCGCTGCCGCCTGAACGAAGATCTCCGCAGGCGCAGAAAAGGACGGCACGAAATAGCGTCCTGCCGTACCAACGCCAAGCGCCAACACCCCCATAAGAAGGAGGGAGGCCATATGACGTGATTGTAATGTTCTTGCGCGCAAAGAACCTAAGCGAATGTGAACCAAGGAACGGCCCCGCTTTTGTTGATCCAAAAATGATGAGCAATAGCAAACCCCAACCACCTAAAGCTGTCAATCTTCTTCTTTTGTCAAAAACCCCGTTTTGGCGCTTTTAAACCCCCTTTTTTTCTTTAAGATTATTGATTTTGCTTGGTTTTTTCCTGTCTTGTGCCCTTCAACAAGGCTGAATGTTTCGGTGCCGGAAAGTCTTTATGAAGAAAGGGGGCGCGGTAAATTCGAGGGAATATGCGTAGGCACAACCCACCAATCTGGATGCTGTTGATAAAGGGAAGCAGCAGCCCTTTTCGCCGCACCGCGATCTGCAAAAAAAGCAAAACAAGTCGCTCCACTTCCCGACATACGAGACAGCAAAACGCCTTCCTGCTCCATTAGAGCCGCCAAAACATCGTCAATAACAGGGCTGATTTGACAGGCAGGTTGAGCTAAATCATTACGGCAAGCCCCAAGTAAATCGGCAAGTTCACAAGCTGTCTGCGGCACCTTTTCCCATGGTTCAGCTGGCAGCGAAAAAGACCCTTTCCGCATCTTAAAAACCTCCGGCGTTGGCACGGCAACGCTGGGATTCACAAGCACAATGTCGGTATAAGGCAAGGACGGTGCGTGCGTCATCTCATCGCCAATCCCCTGAAAAACACAACTTTCTGAAGCAAGACAACAGGATACATCTTGGCCTAAAGAGCGCGCAACCTGATAAAGCAGCGGCGCATCGGGAGCAAGCTTCCAATGTGAAGCCATAAGACGCAAAGCCGCTGCCGCATCGCTGGATCCACCCCCAATACCGGAAGCCACTGGAAGATTTTTTATCAAACTCAACTTGAAAGATAAGGAACGCCCCAACGCTGTGCTTAGTTTTTGAGCTGCCCGCACAACCAAATTATTGTCATCTCCCTCGCCCTTAAGAGATCCAGCCATGGGGCCATCCAGCGAAAAAGAAAAAGCCCGCGCCGGCTCAAGCGTCAAAGAATCCCCAACATCGGCAAACGCAACAAGCGAATCGAGCAGATGATAGCCATCTGACCGCCGTCCCGTAACATGAAGGTAAAGATTTATCTTAGCTAAGGCTTTTGTTCGCAACATGCCTTCTTCATACGGCATTTTGAGGCAGCAGCGAAGAAGTTTATAGTCTTTAACGCCCAAGCGTTTTTAAGGCGTTTGTATGTGCCCGCGCAAATTGCCTGCGGCGCGTGACAGAACCATCACCTAAAGGCTTTCCCTTTTTTCTTTTGCCCATAAGCCACGCAGCAATCTCTCTAAATGTCTTTTTTTTGCGCGCTTCTTCTGCATCTAAAACACCGCCCTTATAATCCTCTATTATCTGGGACGCTCTAGAAAACATTTTTTTATCCATATGAAGCTCTTTAAAAAGAACTTCCATCGTCACCTTAAATTCAGAGTCAGGAACTTTGTTAAGATGAACGCGGCGCAAAGCTTTCAGATCATCCCACGGAGAAGACCATTCAAAACTTTGCCTTCCTTCAAAATCATCAGCACTGTCAGGTATAATGGAATGAATGTTTTTGGAAGATAGGGCCGTCCAAGACCTCACAGCCTTACAAAGATCCCGCGCTAAAAGTTGAGAAGAGAGAAACTCTGGCGAGGCGATGTTGACAACAATGTTCCATGCCCCACAACTGGTTCTGCCAACAATAATATCAGCTTCAGAAACACCCACATTATCAGGAAAAAGATAAAGAGCAGGCCGAAATCTAAATTGGGGATCCTTGGGCAAAGCCGATGAGTGTCCCACCGTTTGATTTATATAATTTATCATAAAATGATCCGTTGAATAATGTGGCTATAATTCAACAAGAATAGCACAAAAAGAGAGTATTTTGTAAAAAAATAAATACTTGCATGAAGAACGAACCGTCACATCAAGCCAGTTAACTCACTGAATTAATGAGGTTTTGGCGCGTGATTCAGATCGGGGCGCACCGTGGGCGGGTTCTGCAGCTTTGTTTCCGGTTTTGCCTCGG
>DOBW01000072.1 GCA_003504035.1 Rhodospirillaceae bacterium
TATTTCACTTAAGAATTCCCCATGGCTGCAAATCACCTTTTGACATCGCCTTATTTGCGCACGTACCACAATGTACGCTTACGCAATAAGGCTCGACAAAAAGTAATTTTCGTCTGCCGTTCGATTTCAAATTGAAATGACTATACTGCAACCATAGATACCGTCATGCCTGCGAAGGCAGGCATCCCATTTTGGTATTGAACGATGTTTACATACAGGTACATATTGGCAGAATGTTCATATCAACCCCATCTTCCGATCAAACTGTGAATAACTATCTGTGGGTATCTTTTAAATATCGCCTACTAGATGTTGCGTTTAAATGTGCTTTATGCGAGACAGGAATTGAAGCTTTTCGGAGTACCATCCATGTCTCTTTTGAACGAAAAATTCGTTGATCTCGGTCAACCTCGCCGTATTTGGGCCATAGCGGCCATTAATGGCGAGCGTGAGCGCCTTGCTACGTTGCACGATCATATAGCAACACGCTTTTCCGTGTGTGATCGCTTGGTTTATCTCGGTAATTATATTGGCGCAGGGGCTTTTGATAATCTTTCGGTTATTGAGGAGCTTCTTGCTTTTCGTGCGGCCTTGCTGTCCAAATCAGGGGTTGAAACGTCTGATATTGTTCATCTTCGTGGCCCCTCTGAAGAAGCGTGGCAACGGCTTTTGCGGCTTCAATTTGCACCAGCACCAACACAGGCGTTAGAACGCTATCTTGATTTTGGCGCCGAGGCTTATTTGCGTCTTTATGGTGTAAGTCTTAATGACACAAAATCTATGGCGCGTGCCGGAAGTGTGGCAATTACGCGTTGGACCAATCAACTTCGTGTTTTGCAAAGACAAGCTGCTGGCCATGAACCATTTGTTTGCAGTTTCCGTCGCGCCGCGATTACTTCGTATGAAGAAAATAACACACTTCTTATTCCGGCAGGTTACGATGGCCGCCGTCCGTTAGAAGAGCAGGGAGATAATCTTTGGTTTTCTGGCAGACCTTTTTCGGCGCCTGATAAAAACCAGTCGATTGCGCGTGTTGTACGCGGCTTTGATCCGATGCGTGGAGGCATTCGCACAGAAAGTGCAGCTGTAACGCTTGATGGAGGATGTGGCCAAGGCGGACCTCTCACCTGTGCTTGTTTCGATGGGAAGAGCCAAATTTTGGAAATCATTACAATTGGCGGGAAGGGAGCTATTGAATCCTCGCGCTTTGAAAATGTACCGCGCCCCGATTTGCCTACGGCAGAATCCACCCCCAAGAACACGCCAGCCCAGCAACCTATGCTCTGGTCAGAGAAAGCAAGCGGCGCGGCTTAAAATAATCCAAGCTTGTAAGCTTGGATTAAGACTTACTGCTGCGTAAAAATAACGCCGTGTTTTTTCTTACCGACGCTCAGGCGGGCTTGGCCATCTACAAAATCATCCGCAGAAACTGTTTTGGTTATATCCGTGACGGGGGTTTCGTTGATCTTGACCGCATTTTGCTCAATCAAACGTTTGGCTTCGCCTTTTGATCCAACAAAGCCGATGGCTAGCATAATTTCTGTAACGCTTGCGCTACCACCAGCCGTGAGTTTATAGCTTGGTAAATCTGCACCAACACCGCCAGCTTCAAAAGTAGCACGAGCTGTCTCGGCGGCTTTTTCTGCGGCCTCTTTACCGTGGCACATTTTTGTAACTTCAAAGGCGAGGATCTTTTTGGCCTCATTAATTTCGGAATCTTGAAGCTTGCCAAGTTTTTCAATTTCGTCCAAAGACAAATCTGTAAAGATTTTGAGGAAGCGCACAACATCGGCATCTTCTGTGTTGCGCCAATATTGCCAGTAATCATAAGGGGCCAATTTATCTTCGTTAAGCCACATAGCTCCGTTGACGCTCTTGCCCATTTTTTGGCCAGAGGCTGTCGTAATTAGCGGCGTGGTAACACCAAAAAGTTCAAGATTCATCATGCGGCGACCTAGTTCGACACCGTTCACAATATTCCCCCACTGATCCGAACCACCCATTTGCAGCGTAATGCCATAGCGCCTGTTTAGCTCTACGAAATCATAGCCCTGCATAATCATGTAATTGAACTCGAGAAAGGTGAGGGGTTGCTGGCGGTCAAGACGGAGTTTCACCGAGTCAAAGGTGAGCATGCGATTGATGGTAAAGTGCCTTCCAACCTCACGCAAAAAAGGAATGTATTCCAGCTTGTCCAACCAATCGGCATTATTGACCATCAGCGCATCGCTTGGCCCGTCACCATAGGTTAGAAATTTTGAAAAGCAGCTTTCGATTCCCGCAATATTACTGTTGATCAAATCATCTGTCATGATTTTGCGAACTTCATCTTTGCCGGAAGGATCGCCTATTTTTGCTGTCCCGCCGCCCATCAATGTAACAGGACGATGACCCGTTTGCTGCAAACGGCGCAAAAGCATGATGCCGGCCATATTGCCGATATGAAGGCTGTCGGCGGTGGGATCAAAGCCGATATAAGCCGAGATAACGCCTTTGCACGCGGCCTCGTCCAGAGCTTCAAGGTCGGTGCCTTGATGCAAATGGCCGCGCTGTTCCATCACATTGAGAAAGTCGGATTTATACTTAGACATG
>DOBW01000034.1 GCA_003504035.1 Rhodospirillaceae bacterium
TCACGGCGGCAACACGGGTTCGAATCCCGTAGGAGATACCATAAAGACAGCCCCCTGAAGGGGGCTTTTTTTATGGTATCTTCTACGGCGTTGAAGGGCACGTAAGGGTTCGACAAAACTGCGAAGACAGTTTTGGACGCAACGCGCCAAAGGCGCGGGCGCCCGAAGGGGCAAAAATAGGAGGTATCGACTATTTTTGATCACAAAAAGCTTAGTGAGAGCAAGCCGAAGGCGATGATCGAACTTAGCGTTTGCCGCGCAGCGAGCACATCCCGTAGGAGATATTATTAAATCAATAAGTTAGCATATATTCTTTTGGTTGCTATATGGTTGCCGCAACCATATAGCAACCAACTAAATCTCAAATTAATCGAACCAAAGCTTCTTCGACAGCTTCTAAATCATAATAGAACCCCAGCCACCCCGCTCGACGGGCCGTAGAACTAAGGGGCTTCCTTTTGATAAACATTTCAGGCGACTGCAAGTCTGCAGAAAGATAATAAACAGCCTTCGCTCTATCATTCACCAACACTAGAAACAGCGGGAAATATATACCAGCCTTCATACGTTCTTCTTGGGGCTTCCAAGCAGCACTAATAAGCTTCTTAGGCGGTACTGTTATGTCGGAAACAGAAGAAGTCTTGACCTGTGCAAGGTAACCGCAAAAATCGCAAACAACATCAGCACATTTGAAGTTCTTAGGAAGGAGACGCAATGTTCGCTCCCTCTTACATTTTGGGCATCTACACCTTTTAACCACTAGTTTTTCGCCTAACTCACCTAACATTTGTTTTGTCGTCTTTGACATAGTTGGATATCCTCTCTTTTGGCATCAAACATGTAGATAATAACGGAATTTTATCTTACACCCCAAATAAACCGAACAAATAATCAGGATAATTCTACGAGAAGGAAATAAATATGCGGCTAAGAAATGAAGACGATGCCAAAAAATATACGTGTGAGTACACGGTAAGCAAATTATCGCTGAAAGAAGCTCAACAGCGCATTAACAATCACAAGAAGATATTAGAAAACACAACGACAGATGAAGACCGCGCGTTTTGGCAAGAACAAATTACCGGATTAGAAGAATATATCAAAAGTGAAGATCTCAAAACGGGTACTTTTCCACAAAGCATAGACACCGTACTTTTCGAAACTGTGGAATGGTCAGCTCTGTTGTCGGCTTTCCATAATCCAAACATAAATGAGAGTACATTTTTTGAAACTGCCTTTTTTCAACGGTGGCAAATTGGTGCTATCTACGTCATTTTAAGCAATATCGCGAAACTCCTTTCCAAAAAGAACGGAGATCATTCTCTCACGAGACTGTGGAAGGAAGTAAGCCCTTTCTTGAAGAACCACATTGCCAAGGATGAATTCGACTATATCAGAAGGAAATTAGATCACCCTGATGGACAGGCCCTAAAACTGAGACATGAAGTAGTTGCCCATAATGTTAAAAGTACTGGAATCCATTTGGATCTTTTGGATGAGGAATTAAAGTTTATCGCTCGCGTGTGGTCGATAATAACAATATGGTCAACTTTCCCCATGCTCTTTCCTTGGCAAGAACAAAAAAACGCATTATCAGGGCTTGATAAGATATTTTCCGCCCAAGACATTAGACAATTAAAAGTTAACCGAGACAAATATATCAGAACTGTTGAAGAATGGTGCAAAACGAATTTAGTGACCTCTGAGATCGAAAGAAGAAGTCCCTTTGGTGAACCTTCTATCAAGATAACTACCTCAGCTTCATCCAGCTAAATTAGGATACAGAAAACCGGTTCGACAAAACTGCGAAGACAGTTTTGGACGCAACGCGCCAAAGGCGCGGGCGCCCGAAGGGGCAAAAATAGGAGGTATCGACTATTTTTGCTCACCACGAGCCATTCCACAACGCGAGGCAGCCCGCGCGCGTAGGCACGCAAAATATAGAGTACGCCGAGCGCTTTTTAAAAAAGAGTTATGGCGATGGCGCGGCGCGATCAACGAAGTTGGCCGCGCCAATCCCACAAGAAACACCCCCAAAAGCCGATAAAAACCTAAGCCGCCTTCTTGGCTGGCTTAGCATTTCCACCACGGAATTTGCGGCGTTTATTGTTCTTGTTAGGCGCATTGTTGGCAGCGTTACCGCTGGAGCCTTCTTTTCTTTTATGACGCGAAAATGGTTTGCGGTTTTTGTTCTTCCTACGTGAGGAAGGATGAGGCGCGCTCATCTCATCTTCCTTACCATGGATCAAACGATGGATCGCCCTCCATTTAGCATTATCCTCTGGCGTCAACAAATTAACCGCCGCCCCATTGGCCCCTGCGCGCGCTGTACGGCCAATGCGATGGATGTAATCCTCGGGACATTGCGGCAAATCATAATTGATTACGTGCGCGATATGCGGAATATCAAGCCCACGCGCTGCAACATCCGTTGCCACCAAAATACGATATTTCTTATCACGGAAAGAGCGGATAACACGATCACGGCGACGCTGTTGTAGATCACCATGAATAGCTTGCGCTTCATGAGTCCCACGGCAAAGCTTATCTGCAAGACGTTGCGTACCAAATTTTGTCTTCACAAAAATAAGAACGGAACCTTCACGCGCCTCCAACTCGGCCAACAAATGCGTATATTTTTGTTCACTGGTGGTGCGCACCATCTCTTGCTGAATTTTTAAAATGGGCGCTGTCACGGATCCAATAGCAATGCGCTGAGGGTTGTTCAGATATTTTCCAGAAAGTTTAACAATCGATTTTGGCATCGTTGCTGAAAACATCAAGGTCTGGTGCTCATCAGGGAATCTCTTGAGAACAGTTTCAATTTGAACGCCAAAGCCCATATCAAGCATGCGATCTGCTTCGTCCAAAACCAGAAAACGCCCGTTATGAAGTTTGAGACTCCCGCGCTTGAGATGATCGTTAACACGTCCCGGTGTCCCCACAATCAAACGTGGCTTTTGCTGAAGTTGCTTGAACTGCTTGGGCATGGACTCACCGCCAATCAAAAGCGCCGTCTTAATGTCCCCCACTGGTATCATCTGCTGCAACGCAGCAGCCACCTGTGCGGCAAGCTCACGCGTAGGCGTCAAGATCAATGCCGCAGCCTCAGGCCGCGCCATCAGCTGTGTAATAAGCGGAATGCCGAAGGCTCCCGTTTTACCTGTTCCTGTCTGGGCAGAGCCTAAAACATCATGACCAGCCAAAGCCAAAGGAATTGTCTTCGCCTGAATAGGCGTTGGTTTTAAAAACTGAATACGCGTAAGCGCTTTCAAAAGTTCTTCGGGAAGACCAAAATCATTAAAATTATCTGTCACGTTTTTCTTCTTTCACATTCATGTTAAAATTGCGCACAACAATAACGTCAGTCAAAAATCCTTAGATTTTAAACTGACACTAAAAACTCTTAAACATCGTGAAAGGGGGGCGGTTATAAAAAGACCGCTATAAGCACCTTACGAAAAGAAGCTTTGCCGTTTAGTCATTCGGCTCAATGCACAAGCAAGAGTAAGCTCTCTATAGCCCCCACATAGGAATTAAACAAGCTAAAGATAATAGTTTCAAGCAGTATAGCTACCTTATCTGCTAATCTTGCCTAGTTTTATGAAGGAAGGAGTTAATCTCGGTGCGCATAAGCTCTGACTGCTGAAGCAGCTTATTGGAATCCTCCAGTACTTCATTGGCCGCCATATGCGACTGCGAAGCCACGTTAGTTACATTAAGAATGCTGCTAGAGACTTCCTGTGTGCCTACAAAGACTTGTTGAACATTTTTAGAAATCGCTTCTGTTGCCTCGTTTTGCTGACAAATTGCACCGGAGATCATTTTAGAAATCTCACTTGTCTGATCAATAATCTCTCCAATGCTTTGAATGGCCTCAACAGATTCTTTTGACACAGCTTGAACCGTTGCAATTTTCTGTGCGATTTCTTCCGTGGCGCGACCTGTCTGACTAGCAAGATTTTTAACTTCACTGGCGACAACAGCAAACCCCTTCCCTGCCTCACCCGCGCGCGCCGCCTCAATCGTAGCATTAAGCGCAAGCAAGTTGGTCTGTTCGGCAATATCTTGAATAAGCTTGACAACATCGCCAATCTGTTGGGTCGCCTCTGACAAGGTCGACACTGTTGCATCAGCGCGACGAACTTTAACCACAGCCTCGCCGCTGATACGCGTTGATTCCGAAACTTGGCTGTTGATTTCTCCGATAGAAGCCGACAATTGCTCCACTGCAGCAGCCACTGTATCCACATTCGAAGATGTCTGCTCTGTCGCAGAAACCACCATTGAGGATTGTTCACTTGTCTGATCCGACATCTGCGAAAGATTCTTGGCATTAGCCTGCATATCAATCGCTGATGTTGCTACAATTTCTACGACAGAAGAGACTGCTTTCTCAAAATCACTCGCCAACCTTTCCATCGTACGCTTTTTCTCTTCTTTTGTTTTGCTTTCTTGAATCTGTTGCTGCTCCTCCAATTTTTCTTTATCAATTGCGTTTTGCTTAAAAATAGCTACCTTGCGTGACATACTTCCAATTTCCGTTCCTTTCTCAACATAAGGAATTTCAACATCCAGTTTTCCCTCTGAAAGAGACCTCATGATTTCACAAAGCTTACGAATAGGACTCGTCGCAATACGATAGATAATAAGAGCAGCAATTATATTGAAGAACAGAGCAACCCCAACCTGAACCATAAGATCATTAAAGAATGAAAAAGCTTTCTCTGAACCAAATTGATCTAGAACATGCAGATAGCTTTTAATCCCAAAAAAAACACCTACCAAAGAAAGTGTAATGGTAATTGCTTGAAGGCGAAAAGTAAGGCTGCTTAACAAACGCATAATCTTAAATTTTGTTCCAAACATAAGCTCACTCCAGAAAAAAGGTAAAAAAAAGCTGCCACTAACTTTTCGAGCAAAACCACAACGCCCATACTGGTTATGCTTATATGCAATGACTTAATATTTTTTTAAGATTAAAAATTGGGGCTATCCCAAAGCAATGCAAAATCTAATTCTTTGAAACAAAACGATTTTACATATTTCCACCAGAGAAAAATCATCATCCCGACCTATGATAGGGATGCCCTGCATTAATTTGCTGAATACGATAGAGCTGTTCCAAAAGCATCACGCGCACCAACTTGTGGGGCCACGTTTTGCGCCCAAAAGCCAAAATAAAATCAGCTCTCCCCCGCACCTCTTCTGTAACGCCATCGGCACCACCGATTAGAAAAACGAGATCTTGTGGACCACTTTCCTGCCACGCCTGCATCTTTTTAGCCAACGCACAAGAAGAAATATCCTGACCACGTTCATCAAGCAAAACAACCAATGCTTTATCTGGAAGTGCTTTTAGCAAAGCCGCACCTTCCGCCTTTGCCGTTTTTCCTGATAATTCACGAATCTGAAAAGTTCCCTGCAACCGCTTGGCATAGTCTGCTGCAAGCTCTGCCTCGGCCCCGCGCAAGCGGCCTATGGCGTGAAGTGCTAAACGCATTGAGTCTCATCCTCATCAAAAATATGTATCAAAGAAGGAAGTATGACACATCCAAAAGAAAGAGGAACCGACTTATGCACCCAACTATTCGC
>DOBW01000205.1 GCA_003504035.1 Rhodospirillaceae bacterium
CGTAAAGGCACCGATGGAAGAGGGAAAAGCTTTGATCGAAAAAACCACCGAAAAAGTGGAAGCCATTCGTGAAGAAGTTGCAGAAGAAGCCGATAAGGCTGAGAAAAAAGTTGATGAAATAATCAAGAAATAATCAGCTTTATAAGACAAAGATAAGGGGGGGGGATGCGTAAGCGTGTCCTCCCTTTTTTGCTGTCCTATCACTGAATTGCCACAAGTCCCATTTTTTTGGCTTTGTCGTCCAGTGATACAATCAGCTTATTAAAGCCATCGCGCTTGATGACCGCCGAAAAATCGGCGCGGCGCGTGGCCAGCTCACTGATGGTGGCATCAAGATAGACATCTACGATGCGATATTCCCCTTTTTTGTTCTTGCGAACAAGGTAATTGAGTGAGACGGGCTCTTCATCTTTTGGGGTGAGATGCGTTTCAACCATGATGCCGCCACTGGGCACTTCTTTTTCACCAAGAATCTTGAAGTCTTCGCCGTCAAATTTTGTAAAACGGCTGGCATAGGTTGCAGTGGAAAAAGCCGTAAAAGCACGAAGGAGCTTTTTTTGATCCTTTGCGGAGGCTTTGCGCCAAGCCGGAGATGCGGCATAGCGTGTCATAAGTTGCAGATTAAATGTTTTTGTGATGACGGGTTTAAGCTTTTCATAGCGCCCCATAAAACCTAATTCCGGTCCTTGCTTCATGGTCTCTATCAGCGCTGCATAAAAAGCGCTTACACGTGCCGTTGCTGGCAGTTGTTCGCGTGCCATACATTGGGAGGCAAGAAGCAAAAGCGCCGAGATAAAGAGAAGAGAAAAGCTAAAGCGTTTCATCATGATTTCCAAAGTTTATAGAATGTTATCTAGGCGTTTGAGGCAGCTTCGGAAGCAACCGACCGGCCCAGAGCGTCTAAGGCCTGTGCCACGATGTGCTTTGCGTTAAGTCCGGCTTGCTCATATTGCTTATAGGGTGTGTCGTGCCCGATAAAGATGTCAGGCAAGGTCATTGGGCGGATCTTGAGCCCATAGTCCAAGAGCCCTTTGTTGGCAAGGTGATGAA
Source organism: Rhodospirillaceae bacterium (assembly GCA_003504035.1). Lineage (GTDB taxonomy): Bacteria > Pseudomonadota > Alphaproteobacteria > UBA9219 > UBA9219 > UBA9219. The sequence continues at coordinate 1,051 of DOBW01000205.1, forward strand.
CGACATGAGAACCAAATCCTCCGATAGAGCCTTCTTCAATAGTGATTACCACCTCATGGCTTTTGGCCAGTCTGACGACAAGTGCCATATCAATGGGTTTGGCAAAGCGCATATCAGCCAGTGTTGTGCTGAGGCCGCGTGCTTCTAGATCAGCCGCAGCTTTTTCACACTCGGGCAGACGTGCGCCAAGGTTCAAAATAGCAATCTTGGATCCTTCTTTGAGAATCTGACCCTTGCCGATACGAAGAACTTCACCGCGCTCTGGGATTTCAAGGCCAAGGCTATTACCACGTGGATAGCGTATAGATGTTGGTCCTTCATCATAGGCTGCAGCTGTGGCAACCATGTGAGTCAGTTCAACTTCATTCGAAGGGCACATCTCGATAATGTTTGGTAAGCATCCCATAAAGGCCAGATCAAACGATCCAGCATGGGTGGGGCCATCTGCGCCAACAAGACCTGCGCGATCCATAATGAGGCGCACAGGAAGTTTTTGCAAAACAACATCATGCATAATCTGATCATAGGCGCGTTGCATGAAGGAGGAATAAATCGCGCAGAAAGGTTTAAGTCCTTCACAGGCGAGACCCGCCGCAAAGGTTACTGCATGTTGTTCGGCAATACCGACATCAAATAAGCGGCCGTCGAAGCGATTACCAAAAAGATCAAGGCCGGTACCAGCAGGCATAGCGGCGGTGATAGCGACAATCTTATCGTCATGTTCAGCTTCTTTGACCAGCGCATCTGCAAAAACGCGTGTATAAGCAGGGGGGGTATTTTTAGGTTTGTCTTGTGCTCCTGTGACAATGTTAAAGCAGGCAACGCCGTGCATTTTGTCGGCAGCCGTTTCAGCAGGGGCGTAGCCACGGCCTTTTTCGGTGACAATATGGATTAGGACGGGACCTCCTTGCGGGTCATCGCGTACATTTTCAAGAACAGGAACAAGATGTTCTAAATTGTGGCCATCAATGGGGCCAACATAATAAAAACCTATTTCTTCAAACAAGGTGCCGCCTGTAACAAGGCCACGTGCATAATGTTCTGCTTTGCGGGCCGCTTCTTTAAGGGGGTGTGGGAAGAGGTCTGCAAACTCTTTGGCCATATGCCGGATGTTGCGATACTCTTTCGAGGACGCAATGCGCGAGAGATAGGCGCTGATAGCACCTGTAGGTGGCGCAATCGACATGTCATTGTCGTTCAGAATAACAATCAGACGTGAATCTGTGGCTCCGGCATTGTTTAAAGCTTCATAAGCCATGCCTGCGCTGATTGAGCCATCACCAATAACGGCGATCACGTTGTTTTTCTTTTTGTTGAAGTCGCGCCCAACGGCGAAGCCTAAAGCTGCTGAAATGGAGGTCGAGCTATGTCCTGCGCCAAAAGCGTCAAAGGGACTTTCACAACGTTTGGTGAACCCAGAAAGTCCGCCACCTTTACGAAGCGTGCGGATGCGGTCTCTGCGTCCTGTCAAAATCTTGTGCGGGTAGACTTGATGACCAACATCCCAGATGAGCGTATCCTCAGGCGTGTTGAAGACATAGTGAAGCGCAATGGTCAGTTCAACAACGCCAAGGCCTGATCCTAGATGGCCACCTGTTACAGATACGGTGTTGATGACATCCGAGCGCACTTCATCAGCCAGTTGAGGCAGTTGTTCAATATCGAGCTTGCGTAATTGTTCAACGCTGGGAACGGTATCAAGAAGAGGCGTAAGAAGAGGGCCCATTCGAACCTTTTGCAGGCAAACGTCTTCAGCTTCAATGGCAACGCCTTCGCAGGCAGCATCACAAGGCTTATGGTTCTTACCTATAGATTTAGGTGGTGTCGTCAAGATAACTCTCCTTATGCTCGATACAATTCCTCCACTAGGGATGGATCGGCCTATATTCTCTTCCTTCTTATTCGAGCAAGCTTTATAGCACCTTAAAAGGCTCGGGCTGAATGATTAGCCCTTATTTAAGGCAAGATGCAAGTAATCCGTTACTTTATGGCAACATAATAGGGCGATAAAGTGTCTTTTTATTGCGCGGCAGCGTGAAAATGCTCAATCCATTGGGGTTGAAGCCCCCAATTGCCACGCAGGATATAGCTGGGATGATATGTCGGAATAACGGGAACACCGCTGCAAAGGCGGCAATCAAAGCGCTGGCCAACCTTGGACAGAATGCCATTTTCGCCTGTTAAAGCCCAAAGTGGGGTTCGGCCAAGGGCTATAACCACAGGTGGAGAAACAGCTTTAAGAACATCTCTTAATTCATTAATTTCAGAGGAATATTCTCCTAAACACCATTTGCTTCCGAAGGGGCCAAGCTCTTCAAGGATCTGCTGGCCTGCATTTTTAGCTGCTCGGCGGGAAGAAAAGAAGTGATCGACCTTGTTTTCGGGAGGTCGGAGCCTAAAAACGTTCGCAACGAGGCATTTTTGGCGGTCAATTCCGGCTTTTTGGAGTGTTTCGTCCAATAATTTGCCGCTTCTACCCACAAAAGGGCGTTTTTGGAGGGCTTCTTCCTTCCCCGGAGCCTCTCCAACGAGGACAAGCCCCGACCAATCCTTTAAATTGAGAGGATATTCATAAGGGACATAAGGGGATGGTGTTTCTTTCTTAGATAATGTGGGCACACTATTTCTTTCTTTTTTACTGGGACTTATCTTTTTTTATTCGCGTGTTGGCCAGACCATCCAAAACAATCGAAGGCGTTAAAAGCTCAGGCAGCACATGGCCTTCATCCGTAGGGGCAGCGAAGATAATGTTGAAAGGAACCCCATAACGTCCGTGCTTGTGCAGGAACTCTGTAACAACAGGATCGGGATTCGTCCAATCTGCTTGGAGTGCGACAATGTCTTTATTCTCGAAAAGTCTATGGCTGACCTCGTCATTTGCTAGCGCGAAGCGTTTATTGACTTTGCAGGTCAGGCACCAATCGGCGGTGACATCTACAAAAACCACTTTACCTTCCGCTAGATGCTGCGCCAAAGCCTCTTCGCTGAAGGTTTCCCAAAGGCTTTCGTTTTTGGCGAGTTTTTCCGGTGTTGTTGTGATGAAGGCAAGGACGAAAATACCGCTCAGAATCAAAAGAACGATGGGATAAAGAATTTTCTTCGAGATGCCTCGGTGAAGCAAGGCAATCATGCCAAGAAGTCCTACCATGCCGCCCGCAATCAAAACTGTTCCCATGTTGCCTATTTGTGCGCTTAGAACAAAGAGGAGCCAAATGGCAGTGCCAGCTAGCCCAAAACCGAGAAGACGCGATATGGTGTTCATCCATGGTCCGGGGGAAGGGAGGAAGCTGGCCATGCGTGGATGGGCCGCAACTATAAGATAGGGCAGTGACATGCCCAGACCGAGCGCGCCGAAGACCGAGATAATCTCGACCCAGCCTGCGGCCAGCGCAAAGCTTAGAGCTGTGCCGAGGAAAGGCGCAGAGCACGGTGTTGCTAGAAGTGTTGCCAAGGCACCGCTTGCAAAATTACTGGCGAGTTTGGGGTGTGTTGCAGGGTTGATTTTGTCTTGTATAAAACGTGGTAGGCCAAGTTCAAAAAAGCCCCACAGATTGGCGGCAAAAAACGTCAGAATAACAATCATAAAAACAAGAAAAGAGGGCTGTTGAAATTGAACGCCCCAGCCGATGGCTTGTCCTGATGCTTTGAGGCCGATAGTGACTGCGGCAAGGAGAAGGAAAGAGAAGATAATGCCACTGGCCGTTGAAAGAAAAGTGTGGCGGATGACGCGTTTCCCTTTTCTTCCGTGTTTCACAAGCCCGAATATTTTAAGAGAAAGAACCGGCAGAACGCAGGGCATTAAATTGAGAATAAAGCCGCCCATGAGTGCGAGAAGAAGAATACACCAAAAAGGGAATATCTCTGGCGCGGCTTGGGTCATGATGTCGAGTTTTTGCGTGAGGGCTTCATCTCCATTCACGAGCGTTGCCGTCAGGAGTGAAGGATCAAGTTTTTTACCTTTTTCTAAAGGCTCATCAAGTTTGGCTTGAAGATGAGCGCTTTTGCCGGAGGGGCCCATTTCTACACGTGGTCTTCCAAAAAGAAGATCGGCGTCATTTTCTAAAAACAAATCGAGCGTGCCGAGCGGCTTGTCGCTTTCGATTTCTAAAAAGAGGGTGTCCTCTTTTGCCGTTATTTTTGTTATCTGCAAACTTGTACTGGCCGTTTCTTTAGGAAGACGGGTGAGGGCTGTTTCAATCAGGATGTTTTCTGTGCTTGGTGCGGACGTGCCTTCAGGAAGCGTCAAGGAGAGATCAAAATTCTTGGGAAGGCAAAGTTCTTTGCATACAAGAAGATTAAGCTGGCCTTTAAGTACGAGCGCTTTACTTTTTTCTTGAAGCGTCACACGTATGGGCAAAATGACATTTCCCTTATAGCCAATTGCATCTAAGGGCGGTGTGCCAAAACGCTGCGGAATGGGATAGAGAAGAGTTGCACTTTTGAAGTTTTCAGACCCACTCCAATCAAAGTCGGGAGGGCTTCCCGTTATACCGGGAGAGCGCCAATAGCTGTGCCAGCCTTCGTTGAGATTGATTTCCAAGCCTAAGAGAAGCTCTTTTTCATCGCCTGTGGTGTTTTGAGCAGAGATAAACCGTACAGAAACATCTTCGTCTTGCTGCCAAGGGGATGACGCTGCCCAAAGGGGAGTGGGAAGCGTGCAAAAGAAGAAAAGAAAAAAGAGTAACTGTTTCATAAAAGAGGCCATTTCTTTAAAGCGTCCGCTCTAGACAGCCTAAGAGCAAGGCTGATAGAGTTTAGGGTTCATACCCCATTCTTTTGCGTGTCCCTGTCATCATAGGAGTTTAAATGGTTAGAAAACAAGTGAAAGTGTGGCAGTTCCAACGGTAAGCGAAGTTGACACAGCAATTTAACCTCCTATGATGCCCTGAAGGGCGCTAGCAAAAAGCCGCCTGACTGCCTCAAAGAACTTGCCCGTGGGCCCACCACGAACTGCGTTCTTTTCGTAGTCAGATCAGCTTTTTGCGTACGCGCAGGAACCACAAAAGAATGGGGTTTGGACCCTAGTCATCATGAAAGAGCCACAAGATAAATCGGAACGACAAAAGGCAGCGCCAAAATGGCTAACGGGTCAGTTTTTGATCGCTATGCCTGCCATGCGCGATCCTCGTTTTGAAAAGACGGTGCTTTTGATATGTTCCCATGGTCCAGAAGGCGCGATGGGGATCGTTATTAACCGCTTATTTGGTGAGCTTAATTTTAGTGGTCTTTTGGGACAATTTGATGTCGATTTGCCCGAGGACGAACCAGACCGTCCCGTTTACTATGGCGGGCCGGTTGATCCTGTTCGCGGTTTTGTTTTGCACTCATCCGACTATAAGCGTGAGGGCACCAATGATGTTTCCTCCACTGTTTCTCTGACGTCAACGATTGAGATTTTACGCGACATTGCTGAGGGTAAAGGGCCGGATCGAAGTCTTATGGCGCTTGGTTATGCAGGATGGATTTCTGGTCAGCTTGAAGCTGAGATTCAAGCTAATGGCTGGCTAACGGCACCGCTTGATGAAGATATTCTTTTCGACACAGCTATTGAAACGAAATGGGAGCGCGCACTTTCCGGCATCGGCGTTAGCCCAAGTCTTCTCGTTGGCGATGTGGGGCATGCCTAACTTTTCTGTCTTTTCACTTCGTAAAGGGCGACAGCGGCGGCGTTGGAAACATTCAAACTGCCAATGGGACCTTGTGTCGGCAGATGAACAAGCTCATCACAATGCTCGCGTGTGAGGCGGCGTAGGCCGTCTCCTTCCGCGCCGAGAACAAGGGCGATTTTTCCGGAAGACAATGTGCACGAAGCCAAATCGCTTTTTCCTTCTTCGGCTAGACCGATGCACCAGAAGCTCTCGCCTTGAAGCGCTTTGATGGCGCGGGTCAAATTAACAACGGGAATAAGCGGAATATGTTCAACCGCACCACAAGCTGTTTTAGCCAAAATGCCCGTTGTCTGAGGTGCTTTGCGTTCGGTAACAATAACGGCATCGGCACCAAGCGCGGCGGCGCTACGCAAAACAGCGCCGACATTATGCGGATCAGTCACTTGATCGAGAAGAACAACAAGCGAAGGTGTTTCTTCTTGGCCTAAAAGATCATCAAGCGTTACGGGCGGCAGGGTTTTGGTTTCAAGAAGAATACCTTGATGAACGGTGCCGCGCGGCAAGAAGGTGTCAATTTCGGCGCGATCTGTGATTTGATATTCGGGGCGAGATAGTCCCAAGCTTTCCGCTTTTTGGAGCGTATCTTGAAGCGCCGTGAGTCCCCCATCTGAAACGCGCAAAGATAGGCATTTTCGGTTTGGATTAAGCCACGCTTCGGCAACCGCATGAAGCCCCCACAAAACTGTGCCTTCAAGGCGTGGTGCTTTTTGCTTCTGGGGCTTTGGCTCGCGTTTAGGGTTTGGCTTAGCTGTTTTGGAGGAAAAGTCCCTGATCGGTTTTGGCTTTGATTTAGATTTTGGTTTTGGCGCAGATTTCTTGATTGATCTTGCAGGGCAGCATTTGCCTTGTTTTGTTCTGCTTTCAGGGCGTTTTCTCATTTTTTTGGCTTTCATGGTGGAAGGGATAGGATTCGAACCTATGTACGCTTACGCGGGCAGATTTACAGTCTGCTGCCATTAACCACTCGGCCACCCTTCCA
>DOBW01000062.1 GCA_003504035.1 Rhodospirillaceae bacterium
CTTTTAAAAGAAGAAATTGAAACTATTCTGGATCTTGCGGCGCGTTATGCACAAACCAACCGCTCAATTCAGAAAAAGACGAGCACATTAGACGGCAAGATTATTGCCAACATGTTTTTTGAAGATTCTACGCGCACACGCACCTCTTTCGAAATTGCTGCGAAAAGACTAGGTGCCGAAGTTATCAATTTTGGAGCCACCAGCAGCTCCATAAATAAAGGCGAAACCCTATCAGACACCATGCGCGTCATTGATTCCATGCAAGTGGATGGTTTTGTCATCAGACACAAGGAAAACGGCTTTCCAAGGCGTGCCTCAAAATTTGTTTCAAGCCCTATCCTCAATGCAGGCGATGGGTCGCACGAACACCCCACCCAAGCTCTTTTGGATGCACTGACAATGATTCGTCACAAAGGATCGCTTAAAGGATTAAAAGTCGCTTTATGCGGTGACATTGAACATTCTCGTGTAGCGCGCTCAAACGCCCATCTATTGAAAAAATTTGATGCTGATGTCCACTTCTTTGCCCCGCCTATGTTTGTTCCCAAAGATTCTAATGCTCTTGGAATTGAGCTTCATGCCTCGCTTGAAGAAGCCATAGAAGGGGCCGATGTTATCATGATGCTACGGATTCAAAACGAGCGTTTAGGCGAAGATGTCGAGCCTATTTCAAATAAGGCCTATCACAAAGCTTATGGTCTCAATCATGAAAAGCTAAAAAAGGCGAAGGACGATGTAATTGTTATGCACCCCGCCCCCATGAACCGAGGCGTTGAAATAACAAGCGCTCTAGCCGATGATCCTGCCCATAGTGTTGTTTTTGAGCAAATGGAAATGGGCGTAGCCACGCGCATGGCCTGCCTTGATTTACTTCTCTGCCAAGACTAGAATGCGGGACTATGACACTCTCGCCCCCCTTTCTTCTTTTCCTTGCCTATCTTTTGGGGTCGCTTCCTTTCGGTCTTATCCTGACGCGACTTTACGGGCTTGGCGATATTCGCAAAATAGGCTCGGGTAATATCGGGGCTACCAATGTGTTACGCACTGGCAAAAAAAGCTTGGCCTTTTTGACCCTGATATTGGATGCGCTTAAAGGCGCCGCAGCTGTTTGGCTGGCCATGTATATACTTCCTGAACAAGCGCCTATGGCTGGTCTGGCGGCTCTTTTGGGACACATGTTTCCTTTTTGGCTAGCCTTTAAAGGCGGCAAAGGTGTCGCCACACTCATCGGCGTTTTGCTTGCCCTAAGCTGGCCTCTCGGCCTTATGATGATGCTTGTTTGGCTAGCAGCGGCTTTGATGCTTCGGATTTCTTCTCTTGCAGCGCTTTGCGCCGTCCTTTCAATCCCCATTTTCATCAACATCTTCCATGTGTATAATATTCTACCAGCCGTCACACTTATGATCTTCTTCGTTATCATTAAGCACAGAAATAATATTCTTCGTTTATTTACAGGCACCGAACCAAAAATCGGACAAAATTCTTAGGACAATATGAACAATGATCAAAAAATCTCTTGAAGCTAGTGAAAGAATAGACTGGCTCCGTCTCTCCCGCACCCAACAAATCGGCCCCATTACCTTTCGTGAATTGCTGCGGCGTTTTAAAACACCGCGTGAAGCCTTGGAAGCCCTTCCCGATCTGGCGCGGCGCGGTGGACGCACAAAAGCGCTTTCACCTGCCCCGCTCAAGAAAATTGAACAAGAAGTTCGTGTGCTAGAGAAAAAAGGCGGACGCTTTGTTGCACTATGCGAACCCGACTATCCCGAAGCGCTGGCCGCCATTGATGATGCCCCGCCTGTTTTGGCCGTTCTTGGTAATCTCTCGCTCCTGCATAAACCTTGTCTTGGCATTGTGGGATCGCGTAACGCTTCGCTCAATGGACGCAAAATGTCCGAACGTCTTGCTCATGATTTAGGCGAAGCAAACTATGTGATTACCTCAGGCCTTGCGCGTGGCATTGACACGTCCGCCCATAAAGCAGCGCTAGCAACAGGAACCATAGCGGCCATGGCTGGCGGCGTGGACATCATTTATCCCGAAGAAAATCGAGGCCTTTATGAACAAATCGCAGAATCCGGCTGTCTTATTTCCGATCAGCCTCTTTCCACAGAACCACGCGCTAACCTCTTTCCGCGCCGTAATCGGTTAATTTCCGGACTCAGCCTCGGCGTCATTGTCGTGGAAGCCGCCAAAAGATCAGGTTCTCTCATCACAGCACGCATGGCACTGGAACAGGGGCGCGATGTCTTTGCCGTTCCGGGCTCACCTTTGGACCCACGTGCTAATGGAACGAACGATCTGATACGTCAAGGCGCTGTTTTGACAGAAAAAATCAGCGATATTCTCGAGCACTTAGCCACACCGAAACTAAGCCTATGTGAACCAACGCCTCCAGACTTCGAGGCCCCTCTTCTTGTTGTAGATGAAAATCAGCTTGATACGGGAAGAGAGAAAATCCTAGAAAATTTAAGCACTTGCCCTGTACCCGTTGACGAACTCGTCCGTAGCTGTCAAATGTCCCTTCCTTTAGTCCTCACGGTTCTGCTTGAACTTGAGCTGGCAGGAAGGCTAGAACGCCATCCGGGACATACAGTCTCGTTGATTGGATAAGATACCAAAAAAGGGTAGTAAACGCGTGGTACAAAAACTTGTCATTGTTGAATCGCCAGCCAAAGCGAAGACAATTAATAAATATCTGGGAAGCGATTATAAAGTCATCGCGTCCTTTGGACATATTCGCGATCTGCCGCCGAAAGATGGCTCGGTTCGTCCGGATGAGGATTTCGCTATGGACTGGGCTCTTTCCGAGCGCGCCAGCCGCCCCGTTTCAGAAATCACCAAAGAAGCCAAAAAATCGGATGAAGTTTTTCTAGCTCCGGATCCGGATCGTGAAGGAGAAGCCATCGCGTGGCATATTCAAGAAGTTCTTAAAGAAAAGAAATTGCCCGCGTCTATTCCTATTCGGCGCGTCACATTTAATGAGATCACCAAACAAACCGTTTTGGACGCCATCAACTCCCCACGTGAAATTGATAGTAATCTTGTCAATTCTTACCGCGCGCGACGCGCACTGGATTATTTGGTTGGATTTTCTCTTTCACCTGTTTTGTGGCGCAAGCTTCCGGGTTCCAAGTCAGCTGGGCGCGTACAATCTGTTGCCTTGCGTCTGATTTGCGAGCGCGAGTCTGAAATCGAGGTTTTCAAACCACAAGAATTTTGGACCATTGAAGGCAGCTTTAAAACAGCAGACGATGGGATGCTCCCCGCGAGGCTGACACATCTGAACGGCAAAAAGCTGACCAAATTCTCGCTTGGCAATGAAGCCGAAGCCACAGCCGCCCATATCCTTCTCGATAAGCTGGATTATCAGGTTGGCAAGATCGAGCGCAAACAAACCAAGCGCAACCCTTATCCTCCGTTTACGACCTCGACACTGCAACAAGAAGGCTCACGGAAATTAGGTCTGGGCGCAACACGCACGATGCATATTGCTCAAAAGCTCTATGAAGGCACAGACATCGGCGGCGAAACCGTAGGTCTTATCACCTATATGCGTACAGACAGTGTGACGCTCTCGAAGGAAGCCATTAACGGTGCACGCGATGTTATCACCCAAGAATATGGTGCTAACTATCTGCCTGCCAGCCCAAAATATTACAAAGCTTCCTCCAAGAATGCGCAGGAAGCGCATGAAGCCATCCGTCCCACTGATTTGTATCGCACACCAAAGATAATGGCTAAATATCTGGATAAGGATGCCTTGCGCCTTTACACGCTAATTTGGCAACGCACGATGGCCTGCCAGATGGAAAATGCTGTGCTGGATCAGGTGGCAGTAGACATAACAGACAGTGGTAATAAAAACACATTTAGAGCCACAGGCTCTACCGTTGTGTTTGATGGTTGGTTCAAAGCTTATAAAGTTCAACGTGATGAGGATACAGAAGAAAAAGAAGACAACCGACTTCTCCCTCCTGTTAAAGAGGACGATAAACTCGACAAGCAAAAAATCAAACCGGATCAACATTTCACCCAGCCACCACCGCGTTATACGGAAGCCTCTTTAGTCAAAAAGCTAGAAGAGCTTGGTATCGGCAGACCTTCTACTTACGCCAGCATTATGCAGGTTCTACAAGACCGCGATTATGTTGTGCTGGATAAAAAGCGCTTCACACCCGAAGATCGGGGACGCATTGTCATCGCCTTTTTAGAAAATTATTTTGGACAATATGTCCAATATGATTTCACGGCTGAGCTGGAAGAAAAACTTGATGAAATTTCCGGCGGCAAGTTGGCATGGAAAAATGTCATGGGTGATTTCTGGAAAGCTTTTTCCGTTGCTATTGGCGAAACCAAAGACCTAAAAATCTCGGATGTTATTGACGCTCTGGACGAGGCTTTAGGGCCTCACTTCTTCCCGCCTCAGGAAGACAAATCCGATCCGCGCCAGTGCACGCTTTGTGCCAATGGGCGCATGGGCCTTAAACTCGGTAAATTTGGCGCTTTTATTGGCTGTTCAAATTATCCTACATGCAAAAATACGAGACCTCTAGCAGTCTCAGGCAATAAGGAAGAAAATGGCGCCGCTTCTATGGCACCGCGTGAACTTGGAGAAGATACCGCAAATCAATTGCCCGTAAGTGTCCGTATTGGGCCTTATGGCGCTTATGTTCAACTCGGCCCTAAACCAGAGCCTGAGGAAGCAGGCGCAGTCGCGGTTGCGGGAACCGCAGAGCAGTCGCGCCTAGACAAAAAAAGCGCGGTTGAAGAAAAAGAAGAAAAGAAAATAAAAAAGAAAAAGAAAACCAAAGCGCCAAAACCTAAACGCACCTCCCTGCCCAAAGGCATGGATCCGAACTTGATTGATTTGGATACAGCGCTCAAACTTTTGGCGCTCCCGCGTGAGGTTGGCCCACATCCTGAAACGGCTGAGATGATTACAGCAGGCATAGGTCGTTTTGGCCCCTTCATTAAAATGGGAACACGTTATAAAAGCCTGACCGATGGCGATGATCTTTTGAGCGTAGGCCTGAACCGCGCCGTTGTTCTTATGGCCGAGCCAGACAAAGGTCGCGGCGGTGGTGGCTCTGCCAAAGCGCTGGGTGAACATCCCACAGATCAAAAACCTGTCACACTTAATGCGGGTCGCTTTGGCCCTTATGTTAAGTGGGGCAAGATCATGGCCACTGTTACCAAAGCCTATGATCCAGAAAATCTAACGCTTGAGCATGCCATTGAGATTCTAGAAACAAAAATCGCGAAAAACGCAGCTAACCCAAGCAAGAAGAAAGCGCCAGCTAAGAAAAAGGCTCCGGCAAAGAAGAAAACTGCGGCTAAGAAAAAGGCTCCAGTAAAGAAAGCGCCGGTGAAAAAGAAGGCTACAAAAGCAAAAACGACCACCTAACCTGCCTTTTTATCGTCATCCCGCACTTGATGCGGGATCCATCACCAGAAATATCCACCCATGCGATTCATTGGAAGAACATGTGATGGATGCCGGATCAGCGCAGCGCTTTGCGCCGCTTGTCCGGCATGACAAGATAGTTTATGTTTTTACAACTCCATCTCTGATAAAAAGATACAAGCAACATGTCAGGATTTGTTTATATCCTCGCCAATCGTAAAAACGGTACGCTTTACACTGGCGTGACAAATGATATTGTTCGCCGCACACAGGAACATAAAGAAGAAATTGAAAAAGGATTTACTCAACGTTACGCCGTTAAAAAATTGGTATGGTATGAACATTTTGAGCGCTTTGATGAAGCCATTTCTTTTGAAAAACGTATAAAAAGATGGCGCAGAGACTGGAAAATACAATTGATTGAAAAAATGAATCCAACGTGGAATGATCTATTCCGTGAAATTACACATTAAACTTTTCAAAGGAATTGTTCCTTCATAAAACCCTAGAGATGGATGCCGGAACTGCACGCTACGCAAAAAGCGTAGCGTTTGTCCGGCATGACAAAAAATATGATAAGAAAGAAAAAATTGAAAACCAAAAACCCAAACGCACAGCGCGGAAAACGCCCCCCCAACAAAAAACCACAGAAGAAATTTCGTGGACGGATTAAACACAAACCTGAATCCAAGGAAGAAACTAAAAAAGCCCGCCCTCTCCCCGAAACGGTTGTTGGCATTGTCACAAAAGAACGCTTTGGTTGGAGCCTTAAACTTACAGATCGCCGCGATAAAACAGACTATCTCATTCGCGGCCCTGCCAAAGCCAAGGAAATGGCAGGCACACTTGTTGCTGCAAAACTTCTGAAAAGCACCAAAAAAGGTCGTGAAGAAGTCGAGATCACCCATGATCTTGGCAAACCCGACGATCCACGCAACATCAGCCTGATTGCCATACACGGAAATGATGTTCCTTATCTTTTTCCTAAAGAAGTGATTGAGGAAGCGGAAAACTTAAAGAAAGAAAATAAATGGGATTCACGCCTACGCGGGAATGACAGTGAAGGAACAAAGTCAAAAACAAAACCCGTCACTCCTGCGAAGGCAGGAGCCCCATTTAATGTTTCCACCAAAAACCAAACGGATTTACGCGACATTCCTTTTGTCACCATAGACGGGCCGGACTCGCAAGATTTCGACGACGCTGTTTTTGCTGAAAAAGACGGCAAAGGCTGGCACGTTATGATCGCGATTGCCGATGTAGCCCATTATGTTCGTGCAGGTGGTGCACTTGATCGCGAGGCTTACCTTCGTGGCAACTCGACCTATTTTCCTGATCGCGTTGTGCCAATGTTGCCCGAGACCCTTTCCAACGACCTATGTTCTCTGCGTCCAAACGAAGACCGCGCCTGTATGGCCGTGCATATATGGCTGAATGCAGCCGGTGAGATGAAACGCTGGAAGTTTGTACGCGGCGTGATGAAATCCAAAGCGCGACTTACTTATGAACAAGTTCAAGCCGCCAAAGACGGCGATCCGGACGAAACAACCAAACCCCTTATTAAAGATGTTATTGAGCCTCTTTACGGCGCTTATGCTTGTTTGACGAAGGCACGCTTAAAACGCGGCACGCTGGAGCTAGACCTGCCTGAACGCAAAGTCGAAATAGCCAAAAACGGCACCGTCAAATCCATCTCCGTACGTGAACGTCTGGATTCGCATCGCTTGATTGAAGAGTTGATGATTGCGGCCAATGTTGCCGCCGCAGCACAACTTGAAGGCAAAAGCGGCACCTGCCTTTACCGCGTGCATGACAAACCCACAGAAATGAAACTGGATGGCCTGCGCGATTTTCTCGACACCATCGGTATTAGTCTCGTTCCTGCGCGTCAGCTTCACCCGCGCCTTCTCACCCAGATTTTAGAAAATGTCGCAGGCAGCGATCATGCCCAGATTGTCAATGAGGTCGTGTTGCGCGCTCAAACCAAAGCCACCTACACACCGGATAATATCGGACATTTCGGTCTAGCCTTGGCAAAGTACGCTCATTTTACCTCCCCCATTCGGCGCTATGCCGATTTGATAGTGCATCGCGGCCTCATCCGTGCCTGCAAATTAGGAGATGACGGCCTAACCGATCACGATAGTGAAAAGCTGGAAGAAATTGGTGAGCATATTTCGGCTACCGAGCG
>DOBW01000165.1 GCA_003504035.1 Rhodospirillaceae bacterium
GGCCATGCGCTGTGCCTGGGCAGAGATGATTTCGATATTGCCCAGTACTTCGGCGCGGTTATCATGAACATCGTCAAAGGCACCGGCGGCGGCCAGGGTTTCAAGGGCGCGCTTATTGACCAGTTTTGGGTTTATGCGGGCGGCGAAATCAGACAGGCTGGCGTAAGCTCCGTTTTCTTCACGTTCTTGGCAAATATGTTCAACCACTGAGCGTCCGACATTTTTTAACCCGGTGAGCGCATATCTTATGCCGCGCCCTTCGGTTGTGAACTCTGGCCATGAATGATTGATTGATGGGGGGAGAATCTCGATATCGTTGAGACGGGCCTCCTGGGCGAAGATGTTGAGTTTTTCTGTATTGGCCAAATCAAGGCTCATGGAGGCTGCAAGAAACTCAACCGGGTGATTGGCCTTGAGATAGGCTGTTTGATAGGCCAGCACGGCGTAAGCTGCCGCATGAGATTTATTGAAACCGTAACCTGCAAACTTATCAATCTGATCAAAAATTAAGCTAGCTTGATCCTGAGTAAGATCATGTTCACTTCCTGCACCTGAAATAAAGTTAGCGCGTTGTGCAGCCATCTCTTCAGGTTTTTTCTTACCCATCGCACGGCGCAACAAATCTGCAGCGCCAAGAGAATACCCCGCCAAAATCTGTGCAGCCTGCATGACCTGTTCTTGATAGATCATAATGCCAAAAGTATCTTTTAAAATCGGCTCTAAAAGAGGATGGAGATAATCAGGCTCTTCATCACCATTTTTGCATTTTATATATTTGGGGATATTGTCCATCGGACCCGGACGATAAAGCGCGACAAGAGCGATAATGTCTTCAAAACGATTAGCTTTAAGGCGGCGCAGAACATCGCGCATCCCTGAACTTTCAAGCTGGAACACGCCGGTTGTATCCCCGCGTGACAGCATAGAAAAAGTCTTTTCATCTTCTAGCGGAATAGTTGAGAGCGTAATTTTAATATCGCGTTCAGCTAAAAGATCAACCGTGTTTTGCAAAACATCCAGAGTCTTCAACCCCAGAAAATCGAACTTAACAAGGCCCGCTATTTCGACCATCTTCATATTGAATTGCGTGGCTGGCAATGTTGCATCGGGATCACGATAAAGCGGCACAAGATCAACAAGTGGTCTGTCCCCGATCACAACACCTGCCGCATGTGTTGACGCATTGCGATAAAGGCCTTCAAGCTTAAGCGCAATATCCATCATTTGTGAAACTGTTTGATCCGTTTCACGTAATTGCTGAAGCTGAGGTTCAGTATCAAGCGCTTCTTGCAATCCCACTGGATTGGCAGGATTGCTTGGAACCAATTTACAGATTTTATCAACATAACCATAAGGCATCGCGAGCACACGTCCGACATCACGCAACACGGCTCGTGCTTGCAATTTACCATAGGTAATAATTTGTGCGACACGATCCGCACCGTATTTTTCCTGAACATATTGAATGACTCTGTCGCGCCCCTCCTGACAAAAATCAACATCAAAATCAGGCATTGAAACACGTTCAGGATTCAAAAAGCGCTCAAAAAGAAGACCAAAACGCAAAGGATCAAGATCCGTAATAAGAAGCGACCACGCCACAACCGATCCCGCACCTGATCCGCGTCCGGGACCTACGGGAACCCGATTTTTCTTGGACCATTTGATGAAATCAGAAACGATCAAAAAGTAACCCGGAAAACCCATTTTTACGATGATATCAAGCTCAAAAGCCAAACGATCGTCGTAAGGTTTTCTGTCTTTAACGCCAAGCACATCCAACCGTGCAGCAAGGCCTTGCTTGGCTTGTGCACAAAGTTCTTCCTCTTCATTGCGTCCTTCTTCCATAGGAAAAGGTGGAAGAATTGGCGGTCGCGGCTCCGGCATAAACGCACAGCGCCGTGCAATCACAAGCGTGTTATCGCAAGCTTCTGGAATATCCTTGAAAAGTTCGCGCATCTGGCCAGCAGATTTAAAATAATGGTCAGCCGTTAAATGGCGGCGATGTGGATCAGCAATAACATGCTTATCGGAAATACAAAGCAGCGCATCTTGCGCTTCATACATGTCTTGCGTACCGAAATGAACGTCATTGCTCGCGACAAGTGGCAAATCGTGCTTGTACGCAATGGCAATGAGATCTTCTTCAATCTTTTGTTCGGCCTGCCCAACTTCACCGTCATGATGGCGACCAATTTCAACATAAAAACGGTCATAGAAAATTTCTTTAAGCTGAAGAAGCCGTGTTTCGGCCGCTTCTTTTTGCCCCTCACCTAAAAAGCGTCCGACAGGCCCATCAGCCCCACCCGACAAGCAAATAAGGCCGCCAGCATAACGCGCCAATTCTTCATATGTAATGTACGGCTCTGGCCTGTCTTTGACAATATAGGATTGCGTTACAAGCGCACATAAATTGCGATAGCCAAGCTCGTTTTGAACCAGCAAAACAATCTGGTCGTAAAGATCGCGCCGCAACGGCAATTTTTGAAGTTGATCCTCGCGGACCAAAGCCACCTGACAACCAATGATCGGCTGGATCCCTGCTTTGGCCGCCGCCATCGCAAACTCCAGCGCCCCAAACAGATTGCCTTTATCCGTCAGCGCAACGGCAGGCATATCATTGTTCAAGCAAAGCTGGATAAGGTCTTCGCGTACAGTATGGCCCTTGGCTTCAACAACACAAATAGCCCCTTCGGCCAGTGAATAAGCCGAGTGAACGCGCAGATGGATGAAATCAGAAAGACTCATAAGGCAAGCTTAAAGCGTGTGACAAGCTCAGGCAATTCCTGCATATCATCAAAAAGAAGATGAGGACCGGCTTTTTCCGCTCTTTCGCGCCAAGCAGGAGAAACATGGCTTCCCCCCATATAGCCAAAAACGGTCATGCCTGCCGCTTTGGCTGCCGTAATTCCTACCACGCTATCTTCAATAACAAGACATTGATCGGGACTTACATTCATTTGCTCCGCCGCATAAAGAAAAACATCTGGCGCAGGTTTGGGATTCTTCACTTGCCATGAACTAAAAATTCGTTCTTCAAAAAAAGAAAGAATTTCACATTTTTTAAGCGCCATCACATTGCGCTCAATGCCACTTCCCGAAGCCACACACATTGGTTGTTTAAGCAAGCTCAAAGCCTCTTTAACGCCTCTTGTTGGCTGTAAAGATTCGGCAAAAGCATCAAAACATGCCGCATCCTTTTTTTTATAAGAAAAAAGACTTACAAAATCTTTTCCTGTCTCTTCACTGATAACCGGAAGAACAAAATCCATGGTATGGCCTGCAAAACGCGCAATATAGGACTCCAGCGTAATTGGATAGCCTATCTCGGTTAGTTGCTGAGCCACAACACCGCACGCTAGGACCTCACTGTCCACAAGACAGCCATCACAATCCCAAATGATAAGGTCGAAGGACATTTTGTTCCCTGTGTTAAAAAACAAATGGGGCTCCTGCCTTCGCAGGAGTGACGGTGATTGCTGAATGCCAACCTAAAACGGGATTTCATCATCCAAATCAGGCGAAGCCGGTGCATCACTACCAAAACCGCCCTGCTCACCCGCAGGTGAATCCGAAGGAGCACTATAACCGCCGCCGGAACTTCCCTTGCTATCGAGCATCGTCAATTCGCCGCGATAAGGGCGCAAAACAACTTCTGTTGTATAACGATCCATACCGTCCTTATCCGTCCATTTACGCGTTTCCAGCTGACCTTCGATATAAATCTTGGCGCCTTTTTTTAAATAACGCTCGGCAATCCCAACCAGATTATCATTCATAATCGATACGCGATGCCATTCGGTGCGCTCTTTGCGCTCACCGGTTGCTTTATCTTTCCAGTTTTCGGATGTCGCAAGCGTCATATGCGCCACGCGGCCTCCATTTTGAAAAGTCCGCACTTCAGGGTCTTTGCCCAGATTGCCGACTAAAATAACTTTATTGACGCTGCCTGCCATGATGTTCTCCGCTTAAGTTGAAGGGCGCAGTTTAACGAGACTTAGCCCAGAGTCCAGAAAAGCTCTTTGTCCTAGGGTCTGTTTTCAACCACCTTATCAAAATCCGCCGCCGCCGCAAGTATTTTGTTCTCCTTTAGTTCTTGTTTTTTGCTGAGAGATGTCCCATATAAACGCTTATGAGCAAATCTATTCACATTAGGGGAGCGCGCGAGCACAACCTCAAGAATATCAATGTTGATATTCCACGCGATAAGCTCGTAGTTCTCACGGGCCTAAGCGGGTCGGGAAAATCCTCACTGGCCTTTGACACAATCTATGCAGAAGGACAAAGACGCTATGTCGAAAGCCTTTCGGCATATGCACGCCAATTTCTGGAGCTGATGCAAAAGCCTGACATCGATTCGATTGAAGGCTTGTCCCCTGCCATTTCGATTGAGCAAAAAACAACATCCAAAAATCCGCGCTCAACCGTTGGTACCGTCACTGAAATTTATGATTACATGCGTCTTCTTTTTGCGCGTATTGGCGTTCCCTATTCACCAGAAACAGGTCTGCCCATCGAAAGCCAAACCGTTTCGCAAATGGTTGACCGCATAGACAAGATGAAGAAAGGCACAAAACTTCTTTTGCTCGCGCCCATTGTACGGGGACGCAAAGGTGAATACCGCAAAGAGATCAAAGAGCTGCAAAAGCAAGGCTTTCAGCGCCTCAAAATTGACGGCACCATTTATGATATAGAGGATGCGCCTAAACTTAACAAAAAGATTAAGCATGATATTGCCGTTGTTGTGGATCGGCTTGTCCTGCGCGAAGACATGGGAAACCGTCTTGCCGATTCAATTGAAACAGCCTTACATCTTTCTGACGGCCTCATGCTGGCAGAGGATGTAACAACAGGCCAGATAACAACTTTTTCAGCTAAGTTTGCCTGTCCCGTTAGCGGCTTTACAATTGATGAAATTGAACCGCGTCTTTTTTCCTTTAACAATCCACACGGTGCATGCCCTGCTTGTGATGGGCTTGGCGAAAAACTAACTTTTGATCCTGCGCTTATTATTCCCGATGAGACTCTTTCTTTGGAAGAAGGTGCGATTGCGCCATGGAAAACTTTTTACA
Organism: Rhodospirillaceae bacterium; assembly: GCA_003504035.1. GTDB lineage: Bacteria > Pseudomonadota > Alphaproteobacteria > UBA9219 > UBA9219 > UBA9219. Next base: position 5,073 of record DOBW01000165.1, read on the forward strand.
CAAATGTTTTAGAAGCCATTTGCAAAAAACAAGGCGAGAAAATGCAAACGCCTTGGAAGAAACTTAAAGAGTCAACAAAAGATATTATTCTAAACGGCTCGAACGGCGCGCCTATTACATATGCATTCGGTGACAAACGACATAAAGTCAAAGTCAATAAATCTTTTGAAGGCGTTCTGGCTAATCTCGCACGGCGCTGGCGCGATACAGAAAGCAACTGGCGACGTGAAGATCTCAGTCGCTATCAATCCTCAGGGCCATGCGAAGTATGCGCAGGAAAACGCCTGAAGCCCGAAGCATTGTCCGTCAAAATCAACCGTAAGGACATCAGCGAAATCACATCCCTTTCCATTCGCGAAGCAGGCGACTGGTTTACCAAGCTCGATAAAAAACTAACAAAAAAACAAAAAGACATCGCCGCCCGCATTTTAAAAGAAGTCAATGAAAGGCTTGGTTTTTTGAACAATGTAGGATTGTCCTATCTTTCTTTGTCCCGTGCCAGCGGTACGCTTTCAGGCGGCGAGTCTCAACGCATCCGTCTTGCCTCACAAATTGGGTCAGGTCTAACGGGCGTGCTTTATGTTTTGGACGAGCCTTCTATTGGTTTGCATCAACGCGATAATGACCGGCTCTTAACAACGCTCAAACATTTGCGCGATCTTGGCAACACGGTACTTGTTGTTGAACATGACGAGGATGCCATACGCACCGCAGATTATCTGATTGATATGGGTCTGGGTGCAGGAGTGCATGGCGGCGAAATAGTCGCTGAAGGCACCCCTGCACAAGTTATGAAGTCAAAGACCAGTCTCACGGCGCAATATCTTACCGGCAAAAAGAAAATTCCTGTCCCCGAGAAAAGACGCAAAGCCCAAAAAGGAAAGTTTTTGGAAATCATCGGCGCACAGGAAAATAATTTAAAAAATATTCACGTTAAATTTCCGCTTGGTATTCTCACCTGTGTAACGGGCGTTTCGGGAAGCGGAAAATCATCCCTTATTATTGAAACGCTTTATAAAGCTCTAGCGCGTCATTTGCACAAAGCCCGCGCCATTGCAGGCAAGCACAAGACCCTTAAAGGCACGGCATTGCTTGATAAAATCGTGAACATCAACCAAGCCCCTATTGGCCGCACACCACGGTCCAACCCAGCTACCTATACGGGCGCTTTCACACCTATTCGTGAATGGTTTGCAGGCCTGCCAGAAGCCAAAGTGCGCGGCTATGGTGCGGGACGTTTTTCATTCAACGTCAAAGGTGGCCGCTGCGAGGCATGTGAAGGCGATGGCGTGATGAAAATCGAAATGCACTTTTTGCCAGATGTTTTTGTGACCTGCGATGTTTGCGGTGGCAAGCGCTATAACCGCGAAACGCTAGAGATCACCTATAAAGGCAAATCCATTGCCGACATTTTAGATATGACCGTTGAAGAAGGTGTTACCTTTTTTGCAGCTGTGCCTTCCATTCGCAACAAGCTGGACATGTTGGAGCAAGTTGGTCTTGGCTATATCAAGATTGGCCAATCCGCTACGACTCTTTCAGGCGGTGAAGCTCAACGCGTTAAATTATCCAAGGAATTGTCACGCCGAGCAACAGGCAAAACGCTTTATATTCTAGATGAACCGACAACAGGCCTGCATTTCGAAGATACTCGGAAATTGCTTGAAGTCCTTCACCAGCTCGTTGATCAAGGCAACAGCGTCATTGTTATTGAGCATAATCTCGACGTTATAAAAACAGCCGACCACATTATCGACCTTGGCCCCGAGGGGGGCGATGGGGGTGGAAGCCTTGTGGCATCGGGAACGCCTGACGAGATAAAGCAGATTAAATCAAGCTTTACGGGGCATTATTTAAAAAAACAGCGTTAATCCCTTGGCCGCTTCCTCTTAATAAGCTATCTTCCCGAACAGTTTTACAAAAGGAAAGCGGACTCTTATGCTCGAAGAGAAGTCTTTAACTGAAAGAACACTGAAGCGCCTGAGAACTCTGGCGCGAGGGAATCATATTGACCCTCAAAAGATAGAGATTATCGAAAGCGTTGAAAAAGTCTACACGCTTACCGCACAAATTAAATTAAACCCGACATTTGATGTAAAAATAAGAAAAGATTTTGGCCGCCCTAGAACCAAAAATCACAAACTCCTGCCCTCCTTTGCTGCGCTTCAAGAAGAAATAGAAAAACAACGTGAATCCCTTAACCAAAAAGGTGACTGGCTCGAGTTGGCGCTCAAGGAACTGGAAAAAGCAAAAGGCCACGGATGGGGGCATCATGGTGCGACTCTTTTTTGGGATAAGGAAAAAACGCTTTTAACGGCGCATGAAAATTGTCCAACATGTCGCGGCTCGGCACAAAGTCCATGTCCAGCCTGCCAAGGGCTTGGTGTTACACATTGTATTTATTGTGACGGACGGGGACAAGAAACCTGCCCCACATGCAACGGACAGGGACAAGATCCCAGCAACCCCGGAAACCGTTGCCCTCAATGCAACGGCAACCGCTTCGTGCCTTGCAGATATTGCCGCGCAACAGGGCGCATGCCTTGCGAACAATGTGGCGGTGCCGGACATCTAGATTGCCCCGATTGTCAAGGAACAGGCTTTCTGTCACAAGAAGCTCAACTTAAAAAATGCGCAACAATTTCTTTCCACCTCGGCACCACAAAAGACCTTCCTAGTGGTCTCTTGCGCTTACTGCAAAGAATTGGCGAAGACAACCTTCCGCGCCATGCCGACATTACTATGGCGCAAGCAAATCCTGAAACAGAAACCGCTTCTACCGTTAAGCTTGTGGCGCAGATTCCCTACGCCGATATAAAAATAAAAATTGATGGCACGCCACGTATGATTGCTGTTTTTGGTCAAAAAGCTTATCTTGCAGGCATACCGGCCTTTTTAGACAATTCTTTAAAAGAAGCGCGAGACCTTCTTCTCCAAGCCGCAAATGGCAAAGGAAAAATAGGAAAAGCTTTGGAGACCCGCGTCCTTCAAGATGCGCTTAATCTTACACTACGGGGCAAAATACACCCCAACGAACTGCGGCGTTGCTATCCCATTGGTCTTTCGGCAACGGCAGCCAAAGAAATTATGCAAAATATGGGACTAGCCCTCAGGTCTCAAACAAGAAAAATAAGACTCGTTGTGGCAATGTCCTTTCTTGGTGCTGCAACACTCTTTTTTGCCAGTCTTTTTTTCACATCTTTGTTCGCCAAAATTTCTGCTGGATGGGCTCCCTTTACGCTTCTCTCGGTAGTTTTCCTCTTGCCCTTTGTTACTGTTGGTCTGTGCTGGTTTATTCTGATCAACACAACACAATGGACACTGGAACAACGTTTCCGCAGCGCAAAGGTAGGGGCCAAGCAACCCGTAGGTCGCGTGGGCTATGGCACCTTTGCCGGTATTTTTGTAATTTATATTCTTATGCTGATCTTCTCAGGTATTTTGTAAAAAGCAATCTCGTCCCTTTTCGTTGTCATGCCGGACAGCCTCGAGAGCTTCGCTATCGAGGCGTGATCCGGTATCCATCTCACTTCCTTTGCAACAAAGCGCTTAGATTGAAATTTCAGGTGATGGATTCCGGCCTTCGCCGGAATGACGCTTTTTTAGGACAACAAAAAGCCTAAAGTCTTTCTCATTAAGAATTCCCCATAGGAACGAGGAGCGACGTGTATTAAAACATACACGAGCGACGAAGTGACGACGGGGGGAAATTAAGGAGAAAGACGCTGTTAGGCTTCTTGATCAATCTTGTGTGATACAGGCCCACCTTTGGACACAACGACCATAGCCTCACGCAAGAGACGATCATGAATCATATAGCCCGGTTGGAAAACCTGAAGAACAGTCCCTACGGGTTGAGTGAGATCTTCTTGCTCCATCATCACACGATGAAAATGCGGATCGAAAGGAAGACCCAAGGGATCAATCTTTTTAATTTCAAACTTTTCAAACGTTGCGACAAGATGGCGTTCAATAGCCTCGACCCCCGTTACGAGATTTTTTAGTGTCTCATCGCCGGAAACGTCCTCAGGCACAGCTTCAAGCGCACGCGTAAAATTATCAGAAACAGTCAGAATTTCTTTCGCAAAAGAAGAAACGGCATATTTTTGAGCATCCACGAGCTCTTTCTTCATCCGGCGGCGTGTATTCTCTACCTCAGCCATAGCGCGCAAAGATTGCTCTTTCAGCGCATCAATTTCCTTTTGCGCTTCAGCCAAAGGATCTAGCCCTTCATCGACAGATTCCGATGGCTCTTCATCTTCTGTCTCTTGCGCGGCTTTATCGTTTTCTATCTCATCGGGGTCTTGATCCATATTATTCATCTTTTTTTTTCCATGTCTTTTTAAGTCCGCCCCTTTTAACCTCGAGGCCCTGATGATACAAGGTTAGGTTCCTACTATCTGATTTCAACCCCCTTTTCCCTTTTTTCCTATGAATTCTGTCCCCATTCACCAGATAGGTGTCCTCACAGGCCGCGAAATTATCGGCGATGCCCTTATTAAGCTTCCTTTTTTGCGCGCGCTACGCGCCGCATGGCCTGAAGCCAAAGTCCACTGGATCACCACACAGGACAAAACAGCCTATGCCGGCCCTTTGCTGAAGACCGTACGCCCTTTCCTTGATGAAATTCACGAAACGCCAAGTTGGTTGAAACTGCCGAATGATCCCGAAACACCAGCTTTTGATCTTTTGATTGATACGCGTGGACGATGGAAGCTCGCACTGGAAGCACGGCTGAGCCTTCCCCATAAAGTCTTTATTGCCCCCGCCTTTCGTTATCTTTTCTCTGATAAGCGGCCTTCTCTTTTAACACCGCGCCCCAAGCGCATGATTGATCGGCTCTTGCAAACGGTTGAGCTTGCGGCGGGTTATTTGCCAGACGTGACAGAAAGGCTCCCCGTCTCGCCAGAGCTTTTAGAAAAAGCGCGGCGCATTCTGCCCAAAGGTCCGGTTTATGTCGGTTTTGCCGTTGGCGCAGGCAATGCCATCAAAAAATGGCCGCTAGAAAATTTTGAAAAAGTTGCCCAGCATCAAGCGCGACTGGAATACGTACCGGTCTTTCTTCTTGGCCCGCAAGAAATGGATCTTTATGACCGCCTGTTTCAGGCGGTTCCCGAAGCCATTTTCCCGCTTCAGGCCTATGACGTGTGGGGAACAGACAAACCACAAGTGGATCAGACACTGGCTATCGCCGCCTGTCTTGATGTAGCGCTGACCAATGATAGCGGAACAAGCCATATGCTTGGCGCCGTGGATTGCCCACTGGTGAGCTTGTTTGGGCCGACCAGCGCTAGCAAGCTTGCCCCCAAAGTGACACTGGGCCGCGTGCTTTGCGCCCAGGATTTCGGAAGCGAATCCATGGAGGTTATCCCTATTAATGTTGCTCTAGATACCCTCAATCAGGTAATTTTATTACAAAAAAGAGCATGAAACTATTATTTATATTGAATCCCTACCGCTGAGGGGTAATAATTAACCTCTAAATGGTAGCGTAATTCGGACAGCATTAAGGAGTACAGGAATATGGCAGCACAAAAAAAGACGCTCACAAAAAAAGAGCAGAAAACCTTAAATCATCAAATAAACCGTCTCCAACGGCCCAAAGACGCTGCGGCCTCCATAAATGGAGGTACTCTTGTCACAAAACGACAAGCTAAAAGGAGAAATGTTACGTTTAGTGCTGCAACCAAAGACATCCAAGCAACCATCATCGCAGAAAATGCCATCAAATCAGGGAGATCTCTCACAAAACGTGAAGCAAAAAGAGTTCCTCAAGAAAATAGAGCTGAACTTCATGCAACGGCAGTTAAAGCTACACAAGAAGGAAAGTTTAAACTCAAAATCGGCAGCACAACACCAAAACAAGTTGCCATGCTCGAATTTAAATAACTCTTTTTAATCCCTCCTCCCAGCCGCGCCTTATATTAGGGCGCGGTTTTTTTTGGCTCCTATAGTCTTTCCAATATATACTCTCCCGTCATCCCGTGCAGCCTGAGTGATAGCGAAGGCGTGACACGGGATCCATCTCACTTCCTTTGCAGCAAAGTGCTTAGATTGAAATTTCAGGTGCTAAATTCCGGCCTTTGCCGGAATGACGCTTTGTTGTTGTTGATGCAGCAGGACTGGATCGCCACACCTCTCCCCGCACAATGTGCGTGGTCGGTTCGCGATGACGAGAAGAAAAAAGGAAAATATTACTATTTCCCACTATAAAAATCCCCTTTTGACCCCCAAAAACACGCTTTTCAAAAAAGTGCCTTTTTCATCCTTTTTTAGGACAAATTCTGCTTTTGTGTTGGTGGACTATCTCGCTATATAGTTTATACTTTGTTCCTCCGTTTATCTTCATCTATTGGAGCTTTTCATGCCCGTTTTGGCCCGTTTGCGTTACCTGCCTCGCGCAATTGCCCTCATCATGCTTTGTGTAAGCATGATTTCATTTTCTGCCCAAGCAGGAAATGCAAGACCCACAGAGGCATCTGCTAGCTCTCCGCAGGGTCTTTTCATCCAGCATCTTGGCGATGAAGCCATTGAGATTCTCAAGAAAAAAGACCTCACGAAAGAGCAGCGCAACAAAACCTTCCGAAATTTATTGGACGGCAAGTTCGACCTGAAAACCATTGCGCGCTTTGTCATTGGCCGTAACTGGCGTTCTGCCACCCCAGCTCAACAAATAGAATATTTGGATCTTTTCAAAAAACTAGTTGTTAAGACCTATTCTGACCGTTTTTCTCTTTATGCCGGTGAAGGCTTCAAGGTTCGTTCCGTCAGCCCAGAAGGAAGAAGAGATTTTATTGTCAAGAGCGACATCACGCATCCTGATGGCTCTAAACCAACGGTCATCACATGGCGTGTACGCCAAAAAGATAGTCAAATGGGAATCATTGATGTTGTTGTCGAAGGCATCAGCATGAGCGTCACACAACGCCAAGAATACTCGTCTGTTATCCAGCGTAATGGCGGGAATATTGAAAGTCTCCTTTCTATGATGCGCCAGCGCATCAACGGAAACAGAGGAACGCAGAGCTAATGCTGTGTTTGATAAGCTTCTCATGAAACCTTATCGCCTTTTAACTGATTTTCTGGCCCCCCTTATCAACCTTTACTTGCGCATAAGACAACAGCGCGGACGCGAAGATCAGGATCGTTTTCAAGAAAGACTTGGGATAGCCTCACTGCCGCGTCCTGCTGGAAAGCTAGTTTGGTGTCACGCCGCAAGCGTAGGCGAGATGATGTCCGTCATGACGCTTTTGCAAGCTCTTCGTGCTCGGCATGAGGAATGGACAATCCTTCTGACAACAGGAACCGTAACATCGGCTCAGCTCATCGCTAAAAGGCTTCCTGAAGGTGTTCTTCATCAATATGTTCCCGTTGATCGCTGGTCCTATGTGACCCACTTTTTAGATCACTGGCAGCCCGACCTTGCTCTTTGGATTGAATCCGAACTTTGGCCCAATATGCTCACGGCTCTTAAAAAACGGAACGTCCCTGCGGCGCTTCTCAATGGACGGATGTCCGAAAGGTCCTATCGGCGCTGGCGTTTTATCAAAAATGGCGCAGAAAAAATGCTAAGCGTTTTTTCTTTAGGCCTTGCCCAAACAGGAACAGAAGCCAATCGCTTCGCATCATTAGGCCTTAAAAATGTGAGCGCTATTGGCAATTTAAAATATGCCGCAACGCCCCTTCCCTGCGATGAAAATGCGCTTTTAAAGCTTCGCACAGAAATAGGAGAGCGGCCCGTTTGGTTAATGGCTTCCACCCATTCCGGCGAGGAAGAAATTGCACTTCGCGTCCACGCCAAACTTGCCCGCAAGAGAAAAAATCTTCTGACCATTATTGTGCCGCGCCATCCTGAGCGCGGCCATGAAATAGCTAAAATAATCACAAAAACAGGTCTTTCCTTCGCACAGCGCTCAAAAAAAGAAGAAATAACCTCAGCGACATCTCTTTATCTCGCCGACACAATGGGCGAGCTTGGCCTGTTTTACCGTTTGACAAAAACCGTGTGTTTAGCCGGATCTTTTACATGGGGTGGACATAACCCCATTGAGCCTGTACAGCTCGGCTGTGCTGTCATTTTCGGGCCGCGCATGGACAATTTTTCTGTCATGGCCGATGACATCCTTGGCCATCGGGCAGCGCAGCAAGTTGACAATGAAGAAGAACTTATTGAAGCTCTTGAAACGCACATGGAACATCCTGAAGAATCGCGCCGCCTTATTGAGGCCGCAAAACCATGGCTTAAAGAAAAACAATCCGTTTTAGAAGAAACACTTCTTCTTCTTGACCCATTTTTTATGACGGCAAAGAAAGCTAAAGCATGAAAGCGCCTTATTTTTGGTACGACAAAAAAAGTCTTATGGGTCTTATTCTTGCACCTTTGGGTATTTTATATCGAACGGGCGCGCTTCTCCGGCGTGTTTTTGTTTCCCCTGTGCAAGCTTCCGTTCCTGTTATTTGTGTTGGCAACATCGTTGCTGGCGGCGCTGGAAAAACACCCACCGCTATCGCTATTGCGCGTGTCCTTCAAGAACAAGGCGGCAAACCTGTTTTTGTCACTCGCGGCTATGGCGGCAATAAAAAAGGCCCTTTGCGCGTTGATACAACTACACACACAGCAAAAGATGTCGGTGATGAAGCCTTGTTGCTCGCGAACATAGCGCCTTGCTGGATTGGTCGTTCTCGCCCCCAAGCCATCCGTTTTGCGCAACAGGAAGCCTCGCATATTATTCTTGATGACGGTCTTCAAAACCCAACTATCGCGCCCGATATTAGTTTGCTTGTCGTAGATGGCGCCGTTGGTTTTGGTAATCGCAAACTTTTCCCCGCAGGGCCTTTGCGTGAAACACTTCATGATGCTTTTTCGCGTGTTGCTGCCATCGTGATGATTGGCGAAGACAAAGAACGTGTAACCTATTGTCTGGGAAAAACGGTTTTACGCGCCAAGCTTGTTCCTTCTCTTCCCCCAACCTTTCTTAAAGAGCCTAAAGTTCTCGCTTTTGCAGGTATTGGACGGCCTCAGAAATTCTACGATTCATGCAAAGAGGCAGGCCTTGTCATCGTTCAAAGTAACGATTTTCCAGACCATCATGTTTATTCAGCTAAAAACATGAAAGAACTGACCGCTGCCGCTACTAAAAAAGATTTGAGCCTTATCACAACGGCTAAGGACTGGATTCGCATTCCAGAAACATATCGTACAGACATTTGTGTCTTGGAGGTTGATCTTGTTTTTGAAGATGCTGACGCGCTCAACCACGTGATTCAGTCGTCAATAACCGCATCGCGTGCGCCATCTTGAAGCTCGAAGCTTATTTTATCGCCTTTTTTAAGCCCCTCGCCCTTTGTAAGAAGCTTTCCCTTAGCATCATAGACAAGACCATAACCACGCCCCAAAACGGCACGCGGCGAAAGAGCCTGCAAAAGTGTATCGAAGCGTTCTAGTTTTTTTTCTGTCTGAAGTAATTTTTCACGCCCTAAAGAGCGAAGCTTTTCACCCTGATTTTGCAACCGCTGGGTCGCCAATTTTAAAAGATCACGTGGGTGCCGTAGACGCCCTGAAGATTGAGAAAGACGATTAAAGCGGTACTGCATAGTTCCACGCCACACCAGATCAAGCCGTTCACTTCTTTCATCCAAGCGTTGCATCAAAGGACTGATCGCCCGCGATGGATCGCCAAGCGCACGCGCTAATAAACCAAGTTTCTGGCGGCGATCTGCAAACCCGCGATGCGCCGCACTGGAAAGGCGCCCACTCATTTGAGCAACAGCCTCGATAAGTTCAGCACGCACAGGCACCGCCATCTCCGCCGCAGCGCTGGGCGTTGGGGCGCGCACATCGGCCGCATAATCCACAAGCGTGGTATCCGTTTCATGCCCCACGGCAGAAATAACGGGAATGTCACTTTGCGCCACAGCGCGAATGACTTCTTCTTCATTAAACGGCATCAAATCTTCAAGCGAGCCGCCACCACGCGCAAGAATAAGCAAATCCGGACGTCTTTTTTTGCCATCAAGCGTAAGCGCATTAAATCCACGCAGCGCCGCCGCTATTTTGGCCGCCGCCGCCTCACCCTGCACAGGAACCGGCCAAAGCAAAACAGGGCGCGGAAAACGATCTTGCAAACGGTGAAGAATATCTTGAATAACCGCCCCTGTTGGCGATGTTATAACGCCAATAAGATGAGGCACAAAGGGCAACTCTTTTTTTCTAGCCGCATCAAAAAGACCCTCGGCAGCAAGTTTCTTACGGCGCTCTTCCAAAAGTTTAAGGAGAGCCCCCTCTCCGGCCAAAGCCATTTGCTCGATCTGAAGCTGGTACTTCGACTGGCCGGCATAGGTTGTCAGTTTTCCTGTGCAAACAACCTCCATCCCTGTCTCAGGCCGGATGCCAAGCTTTGAGACTTGCCCACGCCAACACACAGCCTCCAAAACAGCATTTTCATCCTTCAAAGAAATATAAAGATGCCCACTGGCTGGCCGCGTACACCCCCCTATTTCGGCACGGACCCGCACGCGTCCATAGGCCTGTTCTATGGTTTGCTTCACTTTCCGAGAAAGCTCAGAAACCTTGTATTCTGGCAAATTAGACCCTGCACGCGGCGCATCAAAAAGGCTTGACGAGCGCGAATCGGTTGGTGGAGCTTGCGTGTTCTTAGAAGGCATGGTTATTAATAGCCTTAAGTCATTTCAAAAGAAAGAGAGAGACGCAATGAAAGTTCTCGTTATTGGCTCCGGTGGCCGCGAACATGCCTTGTGTTGGTCTTTTGCTAAGTCTCCCCTTTGTTCCAAGCTTTATTGCGCTCCGGGAAACCCTGGAATTGCAGAAGTTGCCACGTGCCTTGACATTAACGTCGAAGCCATTGACGAGATAGTTTCTAAAGCCAAAGAACTTGGTATCGAGTTTGTTATAGTCGGGCCGGAAGTTCCCCTAACGCTCGGTATTGTCGATGCCCTCAACGCTCAGAATATACCTGTTTTTGGCCCCACAAAAGCCGCCGCTGCACTTGAAGGCTCCAAAGGATTCACCAAAGATCTTTGCAAACGCATGAACATTCCTACGGGCGCTTATGAACGTTTCACGGACCCTGAAAAAGCCAAAGATTATGTGCGCGCTCAAGGCACCCCCATTGTTATCAAAGCCGATGGTCTGGCTGCCGGAAAAGGTGTGACCATTGCCGAAAACGAAGAACAAGCCTTTACGGCTATTGATAATGCGATCACAGGCCAAGCTTTTGGTGCGGCGGGTGCAGAAATTGTTATCGAA